>NZ_JANEWJ010000126.1:0-245 GCF_028069755.1 Citrobacter sp. Igbk 16
GTGGCTGGGGTGCGGCAGATACCTCAGGGGCGTATGCCATCACGGCAAACACACCGGACGCGGCGAAGTCGGCCATCAAAACCGACAACACCACCTATGTGGCTGGCTCGGATATGAAGGTGACGGTGACGCTGAAAGATGCAAACGACAATGCGGTGACCGGGGTATCCGCGTCGCTGGACAAGGCGGTCACGGTGGCAAACGCCACGCTGAAAGCGGGCAGCAGCTGGAAGGATAACGGCGAC
>NZ_JANEWJ010000127.1:0-253 GCF_028069755.1 Citrobacter sp. Igbk 16
GTGCTACCGTTCGACTTGCATGTGTTAGGCCTGCCGCCAGCGTTCAATCTGAGCCATGATCAAACTCTTCAATTTAAGTTTGATGCTCGTGAATTAAACTTCGTAATGAATTACGTATGTTCACTCAGAGACTTGGTATTCATTTTTCGTCTTGCGACGTTAAGAATCCGTATCTTCGAGTGCCCACACAGATTGTCTGATAAATTGTTAAAGAGCAGTTGCGACGCGCTTTAGCGCTCTGTCGCGAGGTGGC
>NZ_JANEWJ010000128.1:0-242 GCF_028069755.1 Citrobacter sp. Igbk 16
GCGAGGCCGAAAGGCGTAGTCGATGGGAAACAGGTTAATATTCCTGTACTTGGTGTTACTGCGAAGGGGGGACGGAGAAGGCTATGTTAGCCGGGCGACGGTTGTCCCGGTTTAAGCATGTAGGCGGGAAGTTTAGGTAAATCCGGACTTCTTCTAACGCTGAGGTGTGATGACGAGGCACTACGGTGCTGAAGTAACAAATGCCCTGCTTCCAGGAAAAGCCTCTAAGCATCAGGTAACAC
>NZ_JANEWJ010000129.1:0-225 GCF_028069755.1 Citrobacter sp. Igbk 16
GGGTTGTCATGCCAATGGCATTGCCCGGTAGCTAAATGCGGAAGAGATAAGTGCTGAAAGCATCTAAGCACGAAACTTGCCCCGAGATGAGTTCTCCCTGAGACTATAAGTCTCCTGAAGGAACGTTGAAGACGACGACGTTGATAGGTCGGGTGTGTAAGTGTAGCGATACATTGAGCTAACCGATACTAATGAACCGTGAGGCTTAACCTTACAACGCCGAAG
>NZ_JANEWJ010000130.1:0-203 GCF_028069755.1 Citrobacter sp. Igbk 16
AGCGTACACGGTGGATGCCCTGGCAGTCAGAGGCGATGAAGGACGTGCTAATCTGCGATAAGCGTCGGTAAGGTGATATGAACCGTTATAGCCGGCGATTTCCGAATGGGGAAACCCAGTGTGATTCGTCACACTATCATTACGTGAATACATAGCGTAATGAAGCGAACCGGGGGAACTGAAACATCTAAGTACCCCGAGGA
>NZ_JANEWJ010000131.1:0-216 GCF_028069755.1 Citrobacter sp. Igbk 16
TAACGCTGAGGTGTGATGACGAGGCACTACGGTGCTGAAGTAACAAATGCCCTGCTTCCAGGAAAAGCCTCTAAGCATCAGGTAACACGAAATCGTACCCCAAACCGACACAGGTGGTCAGGTAGAGAATACCAAGGCGCTTGAGAGAACTCGGGTGAAGGAACTAGGCAAAATGGTGCCGTAACTTCGGGAGAAGGCACGCTGATATGTAGGTGA
>NZ_JANEWJ010000132.1:0-203 GCF_028069755.1 Citrobacter sp. Igbk 16
TGGCAAACGCCACGCTGAAAGCGGGCAGCAGCTGGAAGGATAACGGCGACGGCACCTACATGGCGACGTACACGGCGACGACGGTGGGGACGGACCTGAAGGCGACGCTGCAGCTGAGTGGCTGGGGTGCGGCAGATACCTCAGGGGCGTATGCCATCACGGCAAACACACCGGACGCGGCGAAGTCGGCCATCAAAACCGAC
>NZ_JANEWJ010000014.1:0-119577 GCF_028069755.1 Citrobacter sp. Igbk 16
CGGTGAGCGCTCTCCTGAGTAGGACAAATCCGCCGGGAGCGGATTTGAACGTTGCGCAGNAACGGCCCGGAGGGTGGCGGGCAGGACGCCCGCCATAAACTGCCAGGCATCAAATAAGTGAAGAAGCCCATCCTGCCGGATGGGCTTTTTTGCGTCTGTGCGGGGTGAAAACCGCCGGATGCGGCGTCCCGCCTTATCCGGCCTGCAGCCGTTGTTACCCGGGTGTAGGCCTGATAAGCGCAGCGCATCAGGCAAGCAGGCAATACCACAGTTACTGTCTTACCCATTGCGTAACAAACTCAGTAAGTTGCTGTATGTCGTTGATATCTAACAATGGAACATCCACCGCCAGCGGCACATCACTAGCAACTGCGACAACATGCTCGTCTATAACTAACTCTTCTGCACGATGCCCGCAGCCTTCACGAAAAAGCAGGATCTTCGCGACAGGTTCATGCTTAAAGCCTTCAACAAGCACCATATCTAATGTCGAGGTATCCATCCGGCTAACCAGATAGACCAGGTCCAGTTCGGGCTCTTCAGGTGTTTCAACCATTAACGCCCAACGCTGTTGGCCGGCAACCAGCGTTTGTGCTGCCCCGGCTTTGCGTAGCTCATAGCTATCCTTGCCAGGCTTATCGACATCCATATCGTGGTGTGTATGCTTAATCAATCCGGGACGAATACCTCTGGCGCACAGTTCCGGGATAAGCTTTTTGAGCAGCGTGGTTTTCCCCGTACCGCTCCAGGCTGCAATGGCGAGTAATGGGATCATGATTTATCCTGCCATCTGGCGAGTTCTTCGGGTGTATTCACATTCACGAATGCATCTTTATGATCGCTAAAGTCAACGGGATGTCCCCCAGCCTGGCGCATAAAGACCATCACGCGTCGTTCTCCAGACTGCAGGTAATCCTGTAGCAGGGGCTGCATTGATCTGTTCATCAGTGCAATTGTCGGGTGATCTCTTTCACCATCATGTACCCAGACTACGGGGGCTGATTTGCGTTGTTCTTTTAAACGAGCGACCAGATCATGGGGGATATAGGGCATATCACAAGGGCAAAACAGAAACCAGTTCCCTTCTGCCTGTAAAAAAACCGACAGCATACCGGCCAATGGACCAGGATAATCAGCCAGGGCATCGGGGATGACTTTCAGGCCGCTTTGCTGATAAATATCCTGGTGGCGATTAGCGTTAACCACAACAGTCTCGACCTGCAAAGCGAGGGTGTCGGCCACATATCGCCAAAGGGGTTTTCCATCCAGCTCAAGCAAACCTTTATCTGCTCCACCCATTCGTCTGGCTTTCCCGCCGGCCAGGACAACCCCTGTTATTGCACTATCCAGAATCACTGATATCGCCTCTTTTAATGTGGGATTGACCCTGCTAACGTATCTATATTGAGCGTAAGGAGCACAACCATGAAATGTAAACGTCTGAATGAAGTTATTGAACTCCTCCAGCCGGCCTGGCAGAAAGAACCCGATCTTAACCTGATGCAATTTTTACAGAAACTGGCGCAAGAGTCAGGTTTTGACGGAGAACTGGCGGATTTAACTGATGACATTCTGATCTATCACCTGAAAATGCGTGACTCAGCGAAAGATGCCGTGATCCCAGGCATTCAAAAAGATTATGAAGAAGATTTTAAAACAGCACTTCTACGCGCACGTGGCGTAATTAAAGAGTAAAACCTTGTAAGCGCCTCCACCGAAAGCGCTGTGAAATGATATCCTGAATCATTCGTAGTAATTTCTGGATGATGGGATGAACGACAACGCTTTTACTTTCCAGACGCTACACCCTGATACCATCATGGATGCCTTGTTTGAACAGGGTATCCGCGTGGATTCTGGTCTTACCCCGCTAAACAGCTATGAAAATCGTGTTTATCAATTCCAGGATGAAGATCGTCGACGTTTTGTCGTGAAGTTTTATCGCCCTGAGCGTTGGTCTGTCGATCAGATTCAGGAAGAGCATCAATTTGCCCTGGAACTGGTTCGTGATGACGTCCCGGTCGCTGCACCTCTGGTTCTGAATGGTCAAACGCTGTTGAGCCATCAGGGTTTTCACTATGCAATCTTCCAAAGCGTAGGTGGTCGTCAGTTTGAAGCCGACAACATCGATCAGATGGAGGCCGTGGGTCGCTACCTGGGTCGTCTTCATCAGACCGGGTGCAAACAACCTTTTACCTTTCGCCCCACTATAGGCCTTGAAGAGTACCTGACTGAGCCACGTAAGCTTTTTGAGCACGCACCGCACATTCCGTCAGGACAAAAGGCGGCCTTCCTGAAGGCAACGGACGCACTGATTGCGGTGGTCACCGAGCGCTGGCATACGCGTTTTGCGTCGCTACGCCTGCACGGTGATTGCCATGCAGGTAATATTTTGTGGCGCGATGGTCCGATGTTTGTCGATTTGGATGATGCCCGAAACGGTCCTGCAATACAGGATTTATGGATGCTTCTTAATGGTGATAAAGCAGAGCAACGTATGCAGCTTGAAACTATTATTGAAGCTTATGAAGAGTTTAGTGAATTTGACACCGCTGAAATCGGACTGATAGAACCTTTACGCGCAATGCGTTTAGTTTATTATCTTGCCTGGCTGATTCGACGTTGGGCTGATCCCGCTTTCCCCAAAAATTTTCCATGGTTAACCGGGGAAGATTATTGGCAGCGTCAGACCGCGACCTTTATTGAGCAGGCAAAAATTCTGCAAGAGCCCCCCTTACAATTAACGCCAATGTATTAATCGGAGAAACTTGAACATGAAAAAAATATGGCTGGCGCTGGCTGGTATGGTTTTAGCTTTTAGCGCATCGGCAGCGCAGTTCCAGGATGGTAAGCAGTACATCACGCTGGAAAAGCCTGTTGCGGGTGAACCGCAGGTGTTGGAGTTTTTCTCCTTCTACTGCCCGCATTGCTACCAGTTTGAAGAAGTCCTTCACGTATCTGATAACGTGAAGAAAAAATTGCCAGAAGGCACCAAAATGACTAAGTATCACGTCGAGTTTTTGGGGCCTCTAGGTAAAGATCTGACGCAGGCATGGGCTGTTGCTATGGCATTGGGCGTTGAAGATCAGGTGACTGTGCCGTTGTTTGAAGGGGTGCAGAAAACGCAGACTGTTCAGTCTGTCGCTGATATCCGTAAAGTCTTCGTCGACGCAGGTATTAAAGGTGAAGACTATGATGCGGCATGGAATAGCTTCGTGGTGAAATCACTTGTTGCCCAGCAGGAAAAAGCGGCAGCTGATTTGCAGCTGCAGGGCGTGCCGGCGATGTTTGTTAATGGCAAATATCAGGTGAACCCGCAGGGTATGGATACCAGCAGCATGGATATCTTTGTACAGCAGTATGCTGATACCGTGAAATTCCTGGTTGGTCAGAAGTAAAAGAAAAAGCCGGTCACAGACCGGCTTTTTTATTTGAGGCTTTAATCGCATTTAATTGTGTATCTTTCTCGCTCCAGAGCATGTTCAGCCACTGCTGGAACCGACGTTTAAATGCCTTATCGTTAACGTAATCACCGTGCAATTCTTCGCTAATCGGCTCGAGATTCACTCGTACGACAATACGTGTCAGCTTGCCGCTGAGCATATCGTAGAAAGGATGACGGCTATTTTCTGGATAACACAGCGTAACGTTCAGCAATTTATCGAACTGTGACCCCAGAACGTTTAGCGCCATTGCAATGCCTGCCGCCTTGGGCGGAAGCAGATTGCTGTACGGTGAACGGGTTTGCTGACGCTTCTCGTCCGTAAAACGTGATCCTTCGACAAAATTCACAATTGTTGTCGGATGTACGCGAAATTTCTCGCAGGAACGGCGCGTTGTTTCCACATCTTTACCGCGTCGTTCCGGGTGGCGGAGCAGATAGCCACGCGAATAGCGTTTCATAAACGGCATATCCAAAGCCCAACACGCCAGACCAATAAAAGGGACCCAGGCCAACTGCTGCTTGAGGAAGTATTTATTCATCGGGATGTGTTTACGGAACAGAACACAAAGTACAACGATGTCGGCCCAACTGTAATGATTACAAATGAGCAGGTACCAGTTTTTCTTGCTAAGACCTTCCAGTCCTTCGATATCCCACTTTAATCGTGGATTAAGGTGCAGCAGTAGAGCCAGACCTTCACACCAGCAATACATCATGAAATTACAGAAGACAGAAACCTTGCGCCAGACGACAGGAATGGGCAAAAGGAGTTTTACAACCCCTGCAAGGATGATCGGCACAGAACAAAAAATCGTGACCAATATGGTCAATACGATACTCAGCAACAGCGTTATCGCAGCGAGTATTCTCGTCATAATTAAATTATTCAAAAGGTTAGCCATAGATAGTGCGCTAAATGAGGCGCAAGGGGCTGATTTTATCAGAAAACGAACCAAATGATGGATCTTCGCTGAATAGAAAAAAAGGTAATATCTATCCACATCCAGATATAAGCTGAAAAAATGGCATAAAGTTCCACTTATCAACATAACGTAATGAAAAGTATAATAAATTATTATGATTCATAAATTGTATTGCTGGAGTTAAAGGGCTGAAAATTATTTATTCACAAAGTTATCCACAGCGCGCTTTGCGAGCAACGCAGAAGATCTGCAAAAGTTTTTCGACAAATGCGGCGAAAAACTCATGTTTTCATCCCGTCTGTGGCATCCTTTACCCATAATCTGATAAACAGGCACGGACATTATGGTTCAGATCCCAGAAAACCCACTTATCCTTGTAGACGGTTCATCTTACCTGTATCGCGCATACCACGCGTTTCCGCCGCTGACGAACAGCGCAGGAGAGCCTACCGGTGCGATGTACGGTGTTCTCAACATGCTGCGTAGCCTGATTCTGCAATATCAGCCTACACATGCTGCGGTGGTATTCGACGCTAAGGGTAAAACCTTCCGTGATGAATTATTCGAACACTACAAGTCGCATCGCCCGCCAATGCCGGACGATTTACGTGCGCAGATTGAGCCTCTACATGCGATGGTAAAAGCGATGGGGTTGCCATTGTTGGCTGTTTCAGGCGTGGAGGCGGACGATGTCATCGGTACGCTGGCACGTGAGGCAGAGAAGGTAGGGCGTCCGGTGCTGATTAGCACTGGCGATAAAGATATGGCTCAGCTGGTGACGCCGAACATCACCCTCATCAACACCATGACTAATACGATCCTTGGTCCGGATGAAGTCGTGAATAAGTACGGTGTCCCGCCTGAACTGATCATTGATTTCCTGGCGCTGATGGGTGACTCCTCCGATAACATTCCTGGTGTACCTGGCGTGGGTGAAAAAACGGCTCAGGCGCTGCTTCAGGGTTTGGGTGGGCTGGATACCCTCTATGCGGAATCAGACAAAATAGCAGGGCTTACCTTCCGTGGTGCCAAAACCATGGCAGGCAAACTCGAGCAGAATAAAGACGTGGCGTATCTCTCGTATAAGCTGGCTACTATCAAAACGGATGTTGAGCTGGAATTAACCTGCGAGCAGCTGGAAGTGCGCCAACCAGCAGCAGAAGAACTGCTTGACCTGTTTAAACAGTATGAATTCAAACGTTGGGTTACTGACGTTGAAGCCGGTAAATGGCTACAGGCGAAAGGGACGAAACCGGCAGCTAAACCGCAGGAAACCATCGTCGTCGATGAAACACCTGAGGAACCTGCCACGGTTCTCTCGTACGATAATTATGTGACGATTCTGGACGAAGAAACGCTGGAAGCGTGGATTGCGAAGCTGAAAAAAGCCCCCGTATTCGCCTTTGATACAGAAACTGACAGTCTGGATAACATCTCCGCGAATCTGGTTGGCCTCTCGTTTGCCATTGAGCCAGGTGTGGCTGCGTATGTTCCTGTCGCCCATGATTACCTGGATGCCCCCGATCAGATTTCTCGTGACCGTGCGCTGGCGTTACTGAAGCCACTGTTGGAAGATGAAAAGGCGCATAAAGTTGGGCAAAACCTGAAGTACGATCGCGGTATCCTGGCAAATTACGGGATTGAACTGCGCGGCATCGTCTTTGATACCATGCTCGAATCCTACATTCTTAACAGCGTCGCAGGCCGACACGATATGGACAGCCTGTCAGATCGCTGGCTGAAACATAAAACGATCACCTTTGAAGAGATTGCCGGGAAAGGTAAAAACCAGCTGACCTTTAACCAGATAGCACTGGAAGAAGCCGGGCGTTATGCCGCAGAGGATGCCGATGTTACGCTTCAGTTGCACCTGAAGATGTGGCCTGAACTGCAGAAGCACAAAGGGCCGTTAAACGTCTTCGAAAATATCGATATGCCGTTGGTCCCGGTTCTGTCCCGCGTTGAGCGCAACGGTGTGAAAATCGATCCTGCTGTATTGCACAAACACTCAGAAGAGCTGACGTTGCGTTTGAATGCGCTTGAGCAAAAAGCGCACGAGATTGCTGGAGAAGCGTTTAACCTCTCTTCAACCAAGCAACTGCAAACGATTCTGTTTGAAAAGCAGGGTATCAAGCCGCTGAAGAAAACACCGGGTGGTGCGCCGTCAACGTCGGAAGAGGTGCTGGAAGAGTTAGCGCTGGATTATCCGTTGCCAAAAGTTATCCTGGAATATCGTGGGTTAGCAAAACTGAAGTCGACCTACACGGATAAGCTTCCGTTGATGATCAACCCAAAAACCGGACGTGTGCATACCTCATATCACCAGGCTGTTACAGCGACCGGACGTTTGTCTTCAACCGATCCTAACCTGCAAAATATCCCGGTACGTAACGATGAAGGTCGTCGTATTCGTCAGGCATTTATCGCGCCAGAAGACTACGTGATTGTCTCTGCGGACTACTCGCAGATCGAGCTGCGTATTATGGCGCATCTCTCGCGCGATAAAGGCCTGCTTACTGCGTTTGCCGAAGGAAAAGATATTCACCGTGCAACGGCGGCAGAAGTTTTTGGTTTACCGCTCGATTCAGTGACCAGCGAACAGCGTCGTAGCGCAAAAGCCATTAACTTTGGTCTGATCTATGGCATGAGTGCTTTCGGTCTTGCTCGTCAGTTGAATATCCCGCGTAAAGAAGCACAGAAGTATATGGATCTCTACTTCGAGCGCTACCCTGGCGTGCTGGAATATATGGAACGGACGCGTGCACAGGCAAAAGAGCAAGGTTACGTTGAAACGCTGGAAGGGCGCCGCCTCTATTTACCGGATATTAAATCCAGTAATGGCGCGCGCCGTGCCGGTGCGGAACGTGCTGCAATTAACGCTCCGATGCAGGGTACTGCCGCAGATATTATTAAGCGGGCCATGATTGCCGTGGATGGGTGGCTGCAAACAGAACAGCCGCGCGTGCGCATGATCATGCAGGTACACGATGAACTGGTGTTTGAAGTGCACAAAGATGATCTGGAAAGCGTGTCGAAAAAGATCCATCAGCTGATGGAAAACGAGACGCAAATTGATGTGCCCTTGCTGGTGGAAGTCGGTAGTGGTGAGAACTGGGATCAGGCGCACTAAGGGTTTACTGAATAACGCGCTTTTTTCGTAACTAAGCAACATAAGATAGAACTTTTTGTGATGTCCATTAGAAATCCCTATGGCGGGAATGAAAAAAAATTACAAAAAGTGCTTTCTGAGCTGCTCAAAAAAGAGTAAAGTTATTCACGTAGGGTACAGAGGTAAGATGTTCTATCTTTCAGACCTTTTACTTCACGTAATCGGATTTGGCTGAATATTTTAGCCGCCCCAGTCAGTAATGACTGGGGCGTTTTTTATTTTGCTCGTCATACTTCAAGCTGCATACGCGTTGGCTTCCTTGCTCACCCCAGTCACTTACTTATGTAAGCTCCTGGGGATTTGCTGTGTCGCCGCCTTTATGCAACTCGAATTATTTAGAGCAAAAATAAAGATCTGTAGGCCGGATAAGACGCGCAGCGGCGCCATCCGGCATATCCGTGGATTATTCCCCGTCCTGCATCTCTTCAACGGGTGCCAGCTCACTAAACCAGCTATCCAACTTCTGACGCAGTTTGTCCACGCCCAGCTTCTTCAGTGATGAAAAAGCTTCAACCTGTACATCGCCATTAAACGCCAGTACCGCTTCACGTACCATGTTCAGCTGTGCTTTCCGGGCACCACTGGCCAGCTTATCTGCTTTAGTCAGTAGAACCAGAACCTGAACGTTGCTCTCAACAGCCCACAGGATCATCTGCTGGTCGAGATCTTTTAGCGGGTGACGAATGTCCATTAATACTACCAGACCCTGCAGGCTCTGGCGTTTTTCCAGGTATTCAGCCAGTGCGCGCTGCCATTTACGCTTCATTTCTTCCGGGACTTCGGCATAACCATAACCTGGCAGGTCGACCAGGCGTTTACCGTCCACAACTTCAAACAAGTTGATGAGCTGAGTACGGCCAGGTGTTTTAGAGGTACGCGCCAGACTCTTTTGATTGGTCAGGGTATTTAGTGCACTGGATTTGCCTGCGTTGGAACGGCCAGCAAAAGCCACTTCGATTCCCGTATCGGAAGGTAAATGGCGAATATCAGGCGCACTCATCACAAAATGCGTCTGTTGATAATTCAAGTTAGTCAACGTGGTCGTCTCCATCAATCAAGGCTTTGCAGCGATTATACCTGAACACCAGCAAAAGACTGGTTTTTCGACGCGTGGTCAGTGTAAGTAAAAACCTCGTGCTTTGTGAGATATTGCCGATAGTATCTATGCGAGATGGCAGAGCGAAAAACAATATAATATATATAAATCATGTAATTATGTTTTGTTGAAATTATGATTAATGGAAACTGTTACCTGGCTTACTTGTGCGCTTACCTTAAAAAGGTAAAGTAGTGTCCATAGCGAGGAAGCTGACAGGATAAACGACTCAGGATGAGGGTCAGGAGCGCCAGGAGGCGAAGACACAGGATTGTCAGGAAGACAAACGTCCGGAGACGTTAGTAAAAGGAAATGGAAACAACACGGAATGTTGCAGGCTAAGGGAAAAACAGGGTGTGTTGATAGCCGACAGGGATTGTAGAGCCCGCTGAGGGTTGAGAGTCAGGAAAAAAGGCGACAGATTACTCTGTCGCCTTTTTTCTTTATTTCTGCTAGATTCCGGCGCAAATATATACTGAATAAAAACAGCCAAAGACGAATCATGATGAAACCAACTTCTACACCACGCGGTAAAGGTCCTGCAAAAGCGCGTCGTAAAACACGCGAAGAAATTAACCAGGAAGCTCGCGACCGTAAGCGCCAGAAAAAACACCGTGGTCATGCGGCGGGTAGCCGTGCGTCCGGTAGTGATGGCGCATCAGGTGGCGGAAACCAAAACAAACAAAAAGATCCTCGTATTGGCAGTAAAACCCCCATTCCATTGGGTGTGACCGAAAAAGTCACCAAACAGCACAAACCGAAAAGTGAGAAACCTATGCTTTCACCACAGGCTGAGTTGGATTTACTGGAAACGGATGAGCGCCTGGATGCGCTGCTGGAACGTCTTGAAACCGGAGAAACCCTGAGCGCAGAAGATCAGGCCTGGGTAGATGCCAAACTGGATCGCATCGACGAGCTGATGCAAAAGCTGGGTCTCTCTTACGAGGATGACGAAGAAGAGGATGAGGAAGAAAAGCAGGAAGATATGATGCGCCTGCTGAAAGGCGGCAACTAACGGTTTTACACCGTGGGTCTTCCCGTCCTGCTTATAACCCTTCCGGTTATATGTTATCTGGTGTGGTTATTCGTTAAACTACAGCGGTTGTCGCGGCGACAGAAGTGGCTGCGCAACCGGCTTATCACCCGCACTGGGGTTAAGCCGGTACGCCGTACCCGCCAGAGACGCCATCGGAAGGAGTGAGCATGTCTGAACAGCTAATAGACTGGGACCTGGCCCTGATCCAGAAATATAACTATTCCGGGCCACGATATACCTCGTACCCGACCGCGCTGGAGTTCTCTGAAGACTACGGTGCAGAAGCGTTTTTGCACGCCGTGGCGCGTTACCCTGAGCGCCCACTTTCGTTATACGTTCACATCCCGTTCTGCCATAAACTGTGTTACTTCTGTGGCTGCAATAAGATTGTGACCCGTCAGCAGCATAAAGCCGATCAATACCTCGATGCCCTGGAACAAGAAATTATTCACCGCGCACCGTTGTTTTCTGGACGGCATGTCAGCCAGCTACACTGGGGTGGCGGTACACCAACTTACTTAAATAAAGCGCAAATCAGCCGCTTAATGACGCTACTGCGGGCTAACTTTCAGTTTAACGCGGATGCCGAAATTTCGATCGAAGTGGATCCGCGTGAAATCGAGCTGGATGTTCTCGATCATTTACGTGCTGAAGGGTTTAATCGCCTGAGCATGGGGGTGCAGGACTTCAACAAAGAAGTTCAGCGCCTGGTGAACCGTGAGCAGGACGAGGAATTTATCTTTGCGCTACTTAACCATGCGCGTGAGATCGGTTTCACCTCGACGAATATCGACCTTATTTACGGCCTGCCAAAACAGACGCCGGAAAGCTTTGCTTTCACCCTGAAGCGGGTGGCGGAGTTGAATCCAGATCGTCTGAGCGTCTTTAACTATGCGCACCTGCCAACGCTTTTCGCAGCCCAGCGCAAGATCAAAGATGCTGACCTGCCCAGCGCACAGCAAAAGTTGGATATCCTGCAGGAAACCATCTCTTCACTAACCGAAACCGGCTATCAGTTCATTGGAATGGATCACTTCGCTCGCCCGGACGACGAACTGGCAATTGCCCAGCGCGAAGGTGTTCTGCATCGGAATTTCCAGGGCTATACCACCCAGGGCGATACCGACTTGCTGGGTATGGGCGTATCCGCCATCAGTATGATTGGCGACAACTACGCACAGAACCAAAAAGAGCTGAAACACTATTATCAGCAGGTTGATGAACAAGGGAATGCACTGTGGCGCGGTATTGCGCTGACTCGCGATGATTGCATTCGTCGGGATGTTATTAAGCTGCTGATCTGCAACTTTCGCCTCGACTATGCTGCTGTGGAACAGCAATGGGATTTGAACTTTGCGGATTATTTTGCTGAAGATCTGAAGCTGTTGGCACCACTGGCGAAAGATGGGCTGGTGGATGTGGATGAGAAGGGAATTCAGGTTACGCCGAAGGGTCGCCTGTTGATCCGTAATATTTGCATGTGCTTTGATGCTTATCTACGCCAGAAAGCGCGGATGCAGCAGTTCTCTCGGGTGATTTAATGACGTTGTCCGGTGGCGCTTTGCTTACCGGGCCTACACGTTGCGATAACCTGTAGGCCGGATAAGCGTTAGCGCCATCCGGCGCGCCTTCAGCTAAACAGCCCAACCAGCGCAGCGCACAGTACTGCGGCAACCGCGGTTTGTGGCGTGTGGCTGTCGACTGAGCCGCTCGATAGCAGATTAATGATTGATTCCAACATGATGACTTCCCCCCGTTTGCCGGGCACGATCATACTCAACTCATCGGAACAGTAAAGCGCAAAATAGCAGCAATTTGCGCTCAATTATCAATCTTTACACAGTGACTTTTCGTCACTCCATTCCGAGTTCTTTTAACTTGCGCGTCAAGGTATTACGCCCCCAGCCGAGCAAACGTGCCGCTTCCTGTTTGTGCCCCTGGGTATGACGTAGCGCGGTGGTCAACAGCGTCCGCTCCATCTCCGGTTGAGCCTCTGACAGCAAGTTTTGATGACCGGAACGCAATGCCCGGTCTGCCCACTGTGCCAACAGGGTTGCCCAGCTGTCTGGCTGCATATGCGAAGGCGCGTCGGGCACGCTGGCTTCAAACAGTTCGGCCGGTAAGTCCTGAATCAGCACTTCCTGTCCGGCAGCCATTACGGTCAGCCAGCGACAGGTGTTTTCAAGCTGACGAACGTTACCTGGCCAGGCCAGACGTGTAAGTGCCGCTTCGGTTTCAGGGTGGAGTTGCTTGGCTTCCACACCCAACTCGCGGGCGGCTTCCTGCAGGA
Source organism: Citrobacter sp. Igbk 16 (assembly GCF_028069755.1). NCBI lineage: Bacteria > Pseudomonadati > Pseudomonadota > Gammaproteobacteria > Enterobacterales > Enterobacteriaceae > Citrobacter > Citrobacter sp. Igbk 16. The sequence continues at coordinate 11,960 of NZ_JANEWJ010000014.1, forward strand.
AATGACGTGCCAGACGGGGGATATCTTCCCGACGCTCACGCAGCGGGGGCAAATGAACGCGAATTACGTTCAGACGGTGGAACAAATCCTCACGGAATTTGCCTTCCTGCACGCGCAGTTCCAGGTTCTGGTGGGTGGCCGCGATAATCCGAACATCTACCTTTACGGGCGCGTATCCGCCAACGCGGTAAAACTGTCCATCGGCTAATACGCGCAACAAGCGTGTCTGCACGTCCAGCGGCATATCGCCAATTTCATCAAGGAAGAGGGTGCCGCCATCAGCCTGTTCGAAACGCCCCTGACGAATGGTATTCGCCCCGGTAAACGCCCCTTTTTCGTGGCCAAATAGCTCAGACTCAATCAAATCTTTCGGAATGGCTGCCATGTTAAGCGCGATAAACGGTGCTTTGACGCGCGGGCTGTGGCGGTGCAGGGCGTGGGCGACCAGCTCTTTACCCGTCCCGGACTCTCCATTTATCAGCACGCTGATTGACGAGCGGGAGAGGCGGCCAATGATGCGGAATACATCCTGCATCGCGGGCGCTTCGCCGATGATATCGGTGGTCGGGCCGTTGATCTGAATATTACGCGGCTGCTGCTGTTCCTGATAATGGCTGATGGCGCGCTCGACCAGTGCTACCGCTTCGTCAATATCAAAAGGTTTGGGCAGATAGTCGAACGCCCCTTGCTGGTAAGCGCTGACGGCGGCATCCAGATCGGAATGGGCAGTCATTATGATGACCGGAAGCATCGGGTGACGCTGCTTAATCTGTTTTAACAGCGTCAGACCATCCATACCCGGCATGCGGATATCCGACAACAGCACATCCGGTGTTTTGCTGGCCAGCGCATCCAGCACCTCTTTGCCACTTTCAAATGTGGTGCAGCTTAGTCCTGCCCCTGCGAGCGCACGTTCAAGCACCCAACGGATGGAACTATCGTCATCAACGACCCAGACTATTCCTCGTTGCATAAACGTCACCTTTATTTCCTGATAGGCAGGTAAACCGAGAATTCGGTATGACCCGGCCAACTGGTAAATTCAATTTTGCCGGAATGTTGATCGATCAAATTACGGGCGATGGATAATCCAAGTCCGGTACCGCCTTCGCGGCCGCTGACCATTGGGTAGAACAGCGTATCCTGCAAATGCGAGGGAATGCCCGGACCGTTGTCCTCAACATCAATACGTGCCGCCAGACGGTAACGCATACCGTGCAGCGTGAGCTGAAACGCGGTGCGGGTGCGCAGAATAATTTCTCCGCCTTCCGGTCCCAGCGCCTGTAGCGCATTACGCACGATATTCAGCAGAACTTGTTCTATCTGATCCGGATCGTGCAGCAGTTCTGGCAGGCTAGGGTCGTAATCACGAATCAGCGTGACGTTTTCGGGAAGCTCCATCGACACCAGCGCCACCACGCGCTCTGCCACTTTATGAATGCTTTCCGTGATATGCATACCTGGCTGTTGCGGCCCCAACAGGCGATCAACCAGATTACGCAGGCGGTCAGCCTGCTCAATAATGACTTTGGTATATTCCGTCAGCGCTGGGTCCGGAAGCGCCTTGCTAAGAAGCTGAGCCGCTCCGCGCAGGCCGCCCAACGGATTTTTAATTTCGTGTGCCAGACCACGCACCAGATCGCGCGCGGCGATTTGCTGGGCATGCTGGAGTTGTTCCTGGCTCAGACGACGCTGGTTATCCATTGGCGCCATCTCCAGCAGGATAAGGCCATCAGGCAGCCTCTGCGCGGTCACAGAGAGGATATGTGAGTGGCTGTCTATCACCAGCGTCACTTCGTTATCCGTGAAGCCCTGACCCGCTTCCAGGCTCTCTCGCATCAGTCCGATGTTTAAGGAGAAATAACTCAACAGATCGGGAAGCGGTGTGCCAAACAGTTTGCGGGAACTTTGCGCGAGCAGCTGTTGCGCCGCCGGGTTGGCGTAATGCACCGCCAGCTCATCGTCGACGAGTAAAATGCTGTTGATTAACGAATTGAGGATCTGCCCAGCATCGGGCAGCGTGCCGGTTGCCATTCAGCAGTCTCCTGAAAAGTGTTGCACCAATTTAGTGCATTATAGCTTTTTACATCAAAAAAGCGCTAAAAAGCAGGTTGTTAGTGGAGAAAAAAGCCCATCCTGGGATGGGCTACAGATGACTGGCAAACATAGATGCCGGATGGCGGCTTTGCCTTATCCGGCCTACAAGGTAATGCTACCCTCCAGGCCTAATAAGTTTGCGCCATCAGGCGTCCTATCATTCGCCATCGATCTCAAGCCTGCCTGAGCAGGCTAAAAGTTCCACGGCAACTCAAAAACTCCTGACGTCTTTCGCGCCGCTGCTGCGTTGGCTACCTTCGCTCACCCCAGTCACATAGCTACCTATGCTCCTGGGGACTTGCTCAGTTGCCGCCTTGCCGCAACGTGAAATTCGTCGGATTTTTAATATAAGATTAAACGCTATAGTACAGCTCAAACTCTACCGGGTGCGGAGTCATGCGCACGCGGTCATCTTCTTCGCGACGCAGCGCAATGTACGCATCGATCGCTTCATTGGTGAACACGCCGCCTGCGGTCAGGAATTCGCGGTCCAGATCCAGTTCTTTCAGTGCTTCTTCCAGAGAGCCTGCAACCTGTGGGATCTCTTTCGCTTCTTCCGGCGGCAGGTCGTACAGGTTTTTGTCCATGGCTTCGCCTGGGTGGATCTTGTTCTTAATACCGTCCAGGCCAGCCATCAGCAGTGCAGCGAAGCACAGGTACGGGTTAGCTGCCGGGTCCGGGAAGCGCACTTCGATACGACGCGCTTTCGGAGAAGCAACTACCGGAATACGAATGGATGCAGAACGGTTACGGGCAGAGTAAGCCAGCATGACCGGTGCTTCGTAACCCGGGACCAGACGCTTGTAAGAGTTGGTGGTCGGGTTCGCCAGGGCGTTGATCGCTTTAGCGTGCTTGATAACGCCGCCGATGTAGTACAGCGCCTGCTCAGACAGACCTGCATATTTGTCACCAGAGAACAGGTTTACGCCGTTCTTGGACAGGGACATGTGGCAGTGCATGCCGGAACCGTTATCGCCAAACATAGGTTTTGGCATAAAGGTCGCAGTTTTACCGAAACGGTGCGCAACGTTGTGAACGACATATTTGTAGATCTGAATTTCGTCCGCTTTTTTAGTCATGGTGTTAAAGCGGGTTGCGATTTCGTTCTGACCAGCGGTCGCGACTTCGTGGTGGTGCGCTTCAACAACCAGACCCATCTCTTCCATGATCAGACACATGGTAGAACGGATGTCCTGAGAAGAATCTACCGGAGGAACCGGGAAGTAACCGCCTTTGACGCCAGGACGGTGACCTTTGTTGCCACCTTCGTATTTGGTGGAGGAGTTCCATGCGCCTTCGATATCATCGATAGCGACGTGGGAACCGGAAATAGACGCGCCGAAACGGATGTCGTCAAACAGGAAGAACTCTGGCTCTGGCCCGAACAGAACGGTGTCTGCGATGCCGGTAGCGCGCAGGTACTCTTCAGCGCGTTTCGCAATGGAGCGCGGGTCGCGGTCGTAACCCTGCAGCGTACCTGGTTCCAGGATATCGCAACGGATGATCAGGGTAGACTCTTCAAAGAACGGGTCGATGAGTGCAGTCGAAGCATCTGGCATCAGAACCATGTCTGATTCGTTAATGCCTTTCCAGCCACCGATTGAGGAGCCGTCAAACATTTTGCCTTCTTCAAAGAATTCGGCATTTACCTGGTGAGCAGGAATAGTGACGTGCTGTTCTTTACCTTTAGTATCTGTGAAGCGCAAATCAACAAACTTCACTTCGTGTTCGTTCAGCATCGTCAAAACGTGTTCAGCGGACATACTTACTCTCCCGGATTGGTCATTGTCGTCGTGGTAACGAAGTCTTCAATTCTGCAAAAATTGGCCGTGTCGCCGTAAAAAATATAAAGCGAAATCTGTGCCAACTTTTAAATTGCCCCTAAAAGGCGTTATCATGCGCACCATCGTGCAAAGGGGCTGCACCATGAAGGTTGTGTTGCACCATTATAGTGCTTCAATGTGAACATTAAGCACCATATTGGTGCAAAGCACCTCAGATTACCCCTTTTAACGCTCCGTGAATGTGATCACAAAGAAACTCTGCAATACTTGTTTGCGGAGGATGTTTGTGATCCTGTTTTGTACTGCGATTAATCCGTGTACAATAACGCGCTATTTCTAAAATGCCTGAGGCAAAGTTGTGATCGAAAATTTGCGTAACATCGCCATCATCGCGCACGTAGACCATGGTAAAACGACCCTGGTAGACAAGCTGCTCCAACAATCCGGTACGTTCGATGCACGTGCTGAAACCCAAGAGCGCGTGATGGACTCCAACGATTTGGAGAAAGAGCGTGGGATTACCATCCTCGCTAAAAACACCGCTATCAAATGGAATGACTACCGTATCAACATCGTTGATACCCCAGGGCACGCCGACTTCGGTGGTGAAGTTGAACGTGTAATGTCCATGGTCGACTCCGTGCTGCTGGTGGTGGATGCAATGGACGGTCCGATGCCGCAGACGCGCTTCGTGACCAAAAAAGCCTTTGCCCATGGCCTGAAGCCAATTGTTGTTATCAACAAAGTTGACCGTCCTGGCGCGCGTCCTGACTGGGTTGTTGACCAGGTATTTGACCTGTTCGTTAACCTCGACGCTACCGACGAGCAGCTGGACTTCCCGATCGTTTACGCTTCCGCGCTGAACGGTATCGCTGGTCTGGATCACGAAGACATGGCTGAAGACATGACTCCGCTGTATCAGACCATCGTTGATCGCGTACCGGCTCCGAACGTAGACCTTGATGGCCCGCTGCAGATGCAAATCTCCCAGCTGGACTACAACAACTACGTTGGCGTAATCGGTATCGGTCGCATCAAACGCGGTAAAGTTAAACCGAACCAGCAGATCACTATCATTGATAGCGAAGGCAAAACCCGTAACGGTAAAGTCGGTAAAGTTCTGACCCACCTGGGTCTGGAACGTATCGAGAGTGATATTGCCGAAGCAGGCGATATCATCGCGATCACTGGTCTGGGCGAACTGAACATCTCCGACACCATCTGCGACCCGCAGAACGTCGAAGCGCTGCCGGCTCTGTCCGTTGATGAACCGACCGTAACCATGTTCTTCTGCGTAAACACCTCTCCGTTCTGTGGTAAAGAAGGTAAATATGTTACCTCTCGTCAGATCCTTGACCGCCTGAACAAAGAGCTGGTGCACAACGTTGCGCTGCGCGTTGAAGAAACCGAAGATGCGGATGCGTTCCGTGTATCCGGTCGTGGTGAGCTGCACCTGTCAGTTCTGATCGAAAACATGCGTCGTGAAGGTTTCGAAATGGCGGTTTCCCGTCCGAAAGTAATCTTCCGCGAAATCGATGGCCGTAAACAAGAGCCGTTCGAGAACGTAACGCTGGACGTCGAAGAACAGCATCAGGGGTCTGTGATGCAGGCTCTGGGTGAGCGTAAAGGCGACCTGAAAAACATGAATCCAGATGGCAAAGGCCGCGTACGTCTTGACTACGTGATCCCAAGCCGTGGTCTGATCGGCTTCCGTTCAGAATTCATGACCATGACTTCCGGTACCGGTCTGCTGTACTCCACTTTCAGCCACTACGACGACGTTCGTGCGGGTGATGTGGGTCAGCGTCAGAACGGCGTACTGATTTCCAACGGCCAGGGTAAAGCAGTTGCGTTCGCACTGTTCAGCCTGCAGGACCGCGGTAAGCTGTTCCTGGGTCACGGTGCTGAAGTTTACGAAGGCCAGATCATCGGTATTCACAGTCGTTCTAACGACCTGACTGTAAACTGCCTGACCGGTAAGAAACTGACCAACATGCGTGCGTCCGGTACTGACGAAGCAACGGTTCTGGTTCCGCCGGTTAAGATGACTCTGGAGCAGGCTCTGGAATTCATCGATGACGACGAACTGGTAGAAGTAACACCAACTTCTATCCGTATTCGTAAACGTCACCTGACTGAAAACGATCGTCGCCGTGCAATGCGTGGCGCGAAAGAAGAGTAATTAACGCTCTTCTCGTGACAAGACCCCGCCTTATGAGGTGGGGTTTTTTTTTGCCTGTCATTCCTGATTTCTGGGCAAACTCCACGCATGTGCTCTCATTTTCTGTATGACCCCCGTCATAAGAGAGCTTTGTCACAATTATTTCTAAAGCTCGCGGAGGGGGTTTGCTTTCGTTTTCGACGTCAGCGTATGATTAACCATCTGGTTTAAACCAAATGGATTAAACAATGACGAATAATCAGTCGACCGTTGAGAATGCGAAAGAGAAGTTAGACCGTTGGTTAAAAGAAGGGCTCACTACGCCTGGTGGCAAATTGCCTTCAGAAAGAGAGTTGGGAGAGCTGCTGGGCATCAAACGGATGACCTTACGTCAGGCGTTATTAAACCTGGAATCTGAATCCAGAATCTTTCGTAAAGATCGCAAGGGATGGTTCGTCACCCAGGCCCGATTTAACTACAGCCCGGAACTTTCAGCCAGCTTCCAGCGTGCCGCAATTGAGCAGGGCAGAGAGCCGTCCTGGGGGTTTATCGAAAAAAGTCGGGTGTCTCAATACCCAGAAGTTGTTGCCCCCCTGGTGTCTGCTATGCCGTCTGATGAGCTGTATAGGATTACCGGCTGGGGAGCACTGGAGGGACATAAGGTTTTTTATCACGAAACCTACATCAACCCGAAAGTTGCGCCAGGATTTATTGAGCAGCTTGAAAGTCAGTCGTTTTCTTCTGTGTGGGAAAATGAATATAAAAAAGAAACTGTAATTAAAAAACTGGCTTTCCGTCCCGTCAGAATGGTGGGTGATATCAGTAAGTTCATTGGTGGTTCTACCGGAATGCCAGCCATTCTTATTGAAAAGCATCGGGCTGATAACGATGGCAACATCGTGCAAATAGATATCGAGTATTGGCGCTTTGAAGCAGTTGATCTCTTCATTAACTTGTAGGTATGTTTATGGTCACTAAAGATAATGCACATAAAATTCTGGCGCGTGTAGATAATCTCCCACTTTATCTGCACGCTTACGCTTATCATTTGAATATGCGGCTTGAACGTATATTACCGAGTGATTTATTAGATATTGCGAACGAAAATAATCTACATGGCGTGAAAATCCATGTTCTTGATGGTGAACGTTATTCTCTTGAAAATATGAATAACAATGAGCTGTCCGCGTTTGGCGATAAAGCGCGTAAGCTGCAACTGGATATACATATCGAAACCAGCGCTTCAGATAAAAAATCCATAGACCAGGCTGTATCTATTGCATTAAAAACGGGGGCCTCGTCAGTAAGATTTTATCCGCGCTATGAAGGCAATCTCCAGGATGTTCTCGCGATGATTACGCAGGATATCCACTACCTACGTGAGCACTATCAGGATAGCGGTCTGACTTTCACCTTAGAACAACATGAAGATTTGAAGAGCCATGAACTGGTATCGTTAGTTCAGAACAGTGACATGACGTCTCTCTCGCTACTCTTTGATTTTGCTAACATGATCAACGCTAACGAGCAGCCATTAACGGCGTTAGATACAATGTCGCCGCATATTACTCAGGTGCATATTAAAGACGCACTAATCGTAAATGAGAAGGAAGGATTAGGCCACAAAGCCTGCACCTCCGGCCAGGGGGATATGCCGTTTAAGGAACTGCTGACAAAACTGATCTGCCTGGGTGATGATAAACCGCAAGTAACGGCATATGGCCTGGAAGAAGAAGTTGATTATTATGCGCCAGCATTTCGTTTTGAGAATGAGGGGGATAATCCGTGGATCCCGTGGCGTCAGATGAGTGAAACGCCGCTGCCGGAACCTGAACTTCTCGAAGACCGTCTGATTAAAGAAAAACATGATGCTATTCAGCAATTAAAATTTGTACGCAGTGTTCTGCAGCAAATTAAAAATGAGGCACATGTTATTCTAACCAAATAATAAGTTGTAATTTACTTTTAGGATTCTTTATCCATTCCTGGTGAATGGACGGCTTTTTATTATTCAAAACAAATGATTTATGTAATCATTTAGGGGATGCTATGCTCACAAAAAAGAAATGGGCGCTTTTTAGCCTGTTAACGCTGTGCGGTGGTACAATTTATAAATTGCCTTCACTGAAGGATGCGTTCTATATTCCGATGCAGGAATATTTCCATTTGACCAATGGGCAGATTGGTAATGCGATGTCCGTGAACTCATTTGTGACAACCGTGGGTTTTTTCTTATCTATTTATTTTGCCGATAAACTGCCACGTAAATACACGATGTCGTTATCTCTGATTGCGACGGGGTTGTTGGGGGTCTATCTGACCACGATGCCTGGCTATTGGGGGATCCTCTTCGTCTGGGCACTGTTTGGCGTGACTTGTGACATGATGAACTGGCCCGTGCTACTAAAATCAGTCAGCCGGCTGGGTAATAGCGAACAGCAAGGGCGGTTGTTTGGTTTCTTTGAGACGGGACGCGGTATTGTTGATACGGTTGTTGCGTTTTCCGCGCTGGCTGTCTTCACCTGGTTTGGTAGTGGGCTACTGGGATTCAAAGCGGGTATCTGGTTCTACTCTGCCATCGTGATTATGGTGGGGGTCATCATCTTCTTTGTGTTGAACGATAAAGAAGAAGCGCCTGCGGCAAAAGTGCAGACTGCCGAAGAGGCGCCGAAAAATCCCAGCATGACATCGGTATTGAAGGATAAGACTATTTGGTTAATCGCCTTCAACGTCTTCTTTGTCTATGCCGTGTATTGCGGATTAACGTTCTTCATTCCGTTCCTGAAAAACATCTACATGCTGCCGGTCGCGCTGGTGGGTGCTTACGGGATCATTAACCAGTATTGCCTGAAAATGGTTGGTGGTCCGATTGGTGGGATGATCTCGGATAAAATCCTGAAGTCCCCCAGTAAATACTTATGCTATACGTTCATGATCAGTACGGTGGCTCTGGTTCTGCTGATGGTTCTGCCACATGAAAGCATGCCGGTTTATTTAGGTATGATGTGTACGCTGGGCTTTGGGGCCATCGTATTTACACAGCGTGCCGTTTTCTTTGCCCCGATTGGTGAAGCTAAAATTGCTGAGAACCAAACGGGTGCTGCAATGGCTTTGGGCAGCTTTATCGGATACGCCCCCGCGATGTTCTGTTTCAGCCTGTACGGATATATTCTGGATTTAAACCCGGGTCTTATCGGCTATAAAATCGTGTTTGGCATTATGGCGTGTTTCGCCTTCTGCGGCGCGATTGTCTCCGTGATGCTGGTTAAGCGGATTAGCCAGCGCAAGAAAATGCTGGAAGCCGCAGAGGCCTAATGCGGTGGAGTGTGTGGAAAGCATGAAAAAGCCGCTGACTATCAGCGGCTTTTTTGTACTGACAGGGAGGTTAGAAGAAATACTTCACACCAATACGAATCTGGTTTTGTTCGCGGTGATACGGCTCGACATTGCGATCTAACCAGCGTAACTCAAAATAGGGCAACCAGCGCTCGTTGATGCGGTATTTAAACGTATTGGTAATTTCCCAATGATGATCTTTACCATTACTACTATTGAAGTCATTTACTCGAATAAAATAGTGCGGCTCAAAAGTGTAGGAAAATTTATCGGTAATAGTGAAGTTCCAGTAGTTACCAATCTCATAGGTGTCATTGTTATCCTGATCTCCGTTTAAATCAGTGGAACTGTAGTTATTATGATTATATCGGTTACGTACTGTCAGATTAAACCACGGGGTGAATTTATAGTTAACATCCAGGTAAACGGCACCACCCGAACCAATACTCTTATCGTTTATCAGTCCGCCGGGCTGGATGGTTAATTTATCTGTCGGTTTAAATAACGGATACCAGCCCTCTATTTCGTTATAACCATGTTTTAGCTCATCTTTGCGTTGCATGGTGTAGGTGTTGGTGAGCATGATACCCGCACCCATATCGGAGTTATAGCCGACGCGCAGCATGACCTCCATCTGATCGGAGGCCAGATTGTAAGCTTCACGGTTCTCTACATAAGCGCCGGCGAAAACAGAGGTGGATGCCACAGAGGATAAGAGAATTATTGTATTTAATTTTTTCATAATAAATCCATTTTTTAAGCGTAGGGAGGCCGCCATCCATTAAGATGGAATAAGCGGCAATTATTTTTATATGTTTACAGCAGAGGCTTTCTTTTTATGGCTAATGCGTTCTGGTTGAATGTTATTTTTCTTCCGTTGGCTGATTTCCTCAATGATAAAAGCAAAACGGGCTTCGCTAAGTTTATAAAAAAATCCCATCGTGATGGCCGCAATAATTGCCAACCCACAGGGCCAGAGAAAAATAAGCTGGCGCAAACCCAGCAAGGTTGCATCACTCTGGACGATATTGGGGATATAACCGATTTGCGTCAGCATAATACCTGGCAGGAAACCGGCCAGCGCCGCAGAAATTTTGCGTGAAAAGGTATAACCCGTATAGACGGAACCTTCAGCACGTATCCCCGTTTTCCACTCCCCATAATCCACCGTATCCGGGACCAGCGCCCAGTTCAGGCTGTTTACGAATGCCGTCCCAAAGAAGGCCATGCACGAGAAAGTGACAAAGAGAAGTGATGTACTGCCCCAGAGAAAATTCAGGATGTCACCGAGAGCCCATAGCGCCAGGCCACCAAGATAAACCTGCTTTTTACCGAAACGTTTCACGGCTGCGGGCACCAGCAGTACGCCAACCAGAATGCACCCCATGCTGAAAAACCCCATCCAGGAGAGCAGGTGGATATCATTGAGCACGTACTGGGTGTAATAAACCTGAATCGCCAGCTTGATATTGAATGCTGCCAACGTACACAGGTTGGCAAGGCATAGCACCAACAGGGGGGGGTTACGGAAAATTGCACAGAACGATTTGAGCATGCTGGGTTTATGGTGATCCGGCACGATTTCGATATAGCGCTCCTTCACACCGCTAAAGCACCACCACATGCTGAACAGTCCGCAGACCGAAAAGATCAGTGCGGCAATCAGATAACCCAATGAGGGGGAACTGACAAATAGCGCCTGAATCGGCATAAAGCCAACGGTACACAATAACAGGCCAATGGTGGCACCGCCCTGACGCCAGGCGGCGAGCTGAGCGCGTTCATGTGGGTTTTTCGTGATTGCAGGCACCATCGCACCGTAGGAGCAGTTCATCAGGCTATAGAACAAACCGAACAGCATAAACAACACCGTCGCCAGACCTGTTTTCACCGTCAAGGTAAAGTCTGTGGCTAAAAACTGCGCGCTGGCAACCAATGCGACGGGAAACGACGCATACAAAATAAAGGGTCTGAATTTCCCCTTGGCGCCAATATTGCGTCGTGAGTCCAACAATACACCGGTCAGCATATCGGTGAAGGCAGTGAAGAATTTCGCCACCAGAAAGATTACTCCGCCGTACCAGGCCGGCATCCCTAGTTCATCGGTATAAAATTTAAGCAGATACAGCGTGCCGATACACAGCATCAAATTTGAGCCGAAGTCACCCACTCCGTAGGCGAATTTTTCACGCAGACTCAGTTTTAGCGTTAGCGGATCATGGTCAGACATAATCGCTCCTTAATAGCGCCCCGTAAGGCGCTATTCATTATTATTATCAAACAGGTTGTTTACGCGCTTCTATCTCTTCAACGATACGGACATACATCTTCTCGTTAAGGTTGTAGAAACAGCCCATGGCCACAATGGTGATCACTGCTAATGCGCAGGGATAAATAAAGATCAGCTGACGCAAGCCTTCGACTGTATTTGCCGATTGCACCACGTTTGGGACGTAACCAATTTGCGTCAGCATCCAACCAGGAAAGAATCCCGCCAGCGCCTGCGACACTTTACGGAAGAAGGTAAATCCGGTGTACACCGTCCCTTCTGAACGTACGCCGGTACGCCATTCGCCATATTCCACTGTGTCGGAAACAAGCGCCCAGTTCAGGCTGTTAACGAATGCTGAGCCGAAGAACGCCAGGCAGGAGAAGGCAACAAAACTGACGGAGCCGCCGCCAAAGAAGTAATTAAGCAGATCGCCCGCTACCCAAATCAGCAGGCCGCCGATATAGACCTTCTTCTTACCAAAGCGTCTGACCATTCCCGGCATTAAAAAGACGCCGATGAAGATACAGCCCATGCTGAAAAAGCCCATCCAGGAAAGCAGGATTGGGTCGTTCAGTACGTATTGGGTGTAATACACCTGAATTGCCAGCTTGACGTTGAAAGCACCAAGTGTACAAAGGTTAGCAACGCACAGAATAAACAGCGGTCGGTTACCGGCGATAGCGCGGAAGGATTGCAGTAATCCCGGTTTTTGCGCTGCTGCATCCACGGATTTCACTTCTACATAGCGTTCTTTCACACCGGCATAGCACAGCCACATAAACAGCAGGCCGAACAGGGAAAATAATGTGGCGGCGAAGATATAACCCAACTGCGAGTTACCTTCGATCAGATTCATCACTGGAACAAAGCCGACGGTACACAGTAACAAACCCAGGGTTGCGCCACCTTGCCGCCAGGCGGCCAGCGAAGCGCGCTCATCCGGGTTTTTAGTAATGGCAGGAACCATCGCGCCGTAAGAGCAGTTCATCATGCTGAAGAACAGTCCGTACAGCATAAACAGCACCGTTGCCATCACCGTTTTGCCGGTTATTTCAAACGGTGTGCCGACAAAGTTAGCAATCGCTAGCAAGGTAACGGGGAAGGCAGCGTAGAGCACGAATGGGCGGAATTTACCCTTCGGACCAATTTTGCGTCGCGAATCGAGCATAATCCCGGTGCCCATATCGGTAAACGCGGTAAAAAACTTGGCGATAAGGAAAATGATACCGCCGTAAGTCCCCGGCAAGCCAAGGACATCAGTATAAAACTTGAGTAAATAGAGCGTACCAATGTCCAGCAGGATATTGGAGCCCAAATCACCCATCCCATAGGCAAGTTTTTCTTTAAACGGCAAGCGTAGGGTTGCCGGATTGGCTGTATTTTGACTCATTGTTATTCTCCATTTGCCCGTGAGTTTCCCCACGGGCGAGCCGTATTAGATGTTGCGTAACGTGGCAAACAGTGACGCCCACTCACTCTTCGCGCGGTAAAACACCGGAGGCTTGCCGATTGGCGCTTCCACGGTGATGTCACCGCCCTGATAAGTTTCCCCTGTCCAGACGTTGACCCAGTTATCCTCTGGTAGATACAGCGTCCAGTCGTGCTTACCCTGCTCATGAACCGGTGCGACCAGCAGATCCTGTCCCAGCAGGTACTGATATTTCAGGGTGTAGGTTTGCGTATCGTTTTCGTAGTGCAGGAATAATGGGCGCATAACCGGTAGCCCGGTGGCGCTGTTTTGTGCGACGGCCTGTTTGAGGTACGGTTTCAGGGTGGTGAATACGGTGGTCATACGGGCAAAGTGGGCAATGGTTTCAGCATCACCATCAAACTGCCAGTTATCGCCGGGGCGGTTACCTTCGTGGGTGCGCATCATCGGCGTGAAGGCGCTAAAATCACACCAGCGCAGCAACAGCTCTTTGCTGCGTTTCATGTCAAACAGCGTGGTGTAACCGCCAATATCGCTGTGGTGCAGGCCGTGGCCGGTCATGGCCAGCGACAATGCAGCAGGAACTACTGAGGCGAGACCATCGTCGAGGCTCCAGTCAACGTTCTGATCGCCAGCCCACATCATGGTGGAATACTTCTGACTACCGGTGTAACCCGCGCGCATAAAGAACAGGATTTCACCAAGTTTGCCGGTTTCCTGCAGTGCGTCGTAGTTACATTTCGCCCACAGCGCGGGCCAGGCGTTGTGCATGATCTCGGCGCTGACACCGTTATGCAGGTACGTGTCGGTCGGCAGATATTCACCGAAGTCCGCCATCCAGCCGCCGCAGCCCAGCGCGATCATGTTCTTTTTGATAACCTCTTTGAACCAGTCGTAGGCTTCGGGATTGGTCAGGTCGACCACGCCGCCATAAAACTCGCCAAATTCAACCAGATAGTCATCGCCGGAGGCATCTTTCGCCAGATACCCACGTGCTGCGGCTTCCGCGCACAGGTCTTTATCGCTGGCAACATAGGGGTTGATATAAGAGAGGAACTGCACACCTTCTTCTTTCCACTGTTTAATACGACTGTCCAGTTGTGGATAGTTGTCGCTGTTCCACTTCCAGTTCCACATCACGCGTTTACCAAAGGAGGTCATGCGGATCCCGGACCAGTCCTGCGCCCAGATGCCGTTTACCTTCACGCCCGCATTACGCATGGTATCCAGTTTGTTCTGGCAAACCTCAGTACCGCCCTGGATACCAAGTGTCACACCATCGTAAATCCAGTCCGGCAGTTCTGGCTGGCGACCTAACAATGCGGTTAGTTTCTCCAGCAGAGAAATGTAAGTCTCGGCGCACTCAACGCGCAGGGTGGTTTTGTCTTCCCACAGCGCCAGCTCGTGATACTCCGGCGCGCTGAAGTCGAAATTCATGTAGCAGCTGTTATCAACGTGGCAGTAGTACTTCTGCGTGCTGACAAAGGTCGGTTGCGGGAAGAAGGTCCAGTAATAGTCGCCACCGGCGTTCTCTTTGCAATCCGCCTGCCAGGTGACATAGCTATTCTTATTCCGACCCACGCCCTGTTCGCTGGTCCACAATGGGAAGGGCTTGCCGCGTAAGTCGAAGTAAGAGAACTGTTCACCGCAGCCGTAGATGTGGTCGTCCGCCCTGGCGGCCAGACGTAACCAAATGCGGTTATGGCTGAGATCGTCGTTATGCAGATCCAGCTTCAGGCGACCCTGTTCATCGGTGGAAATGTGTAGTGTGGCAGTGATGGTATTACCGCGGCTGAAATCTACACGCCAACCGTTCGGGGATTCGCTGACCGTGGCGTCAGTTAGGGCAATTTTCTCATTGAGCTTGTCTTTAATACTGAAGTTACCGCGGAACATATCAATATCGGCAACCCCTGTGCCGATCCACAGGCAGGGGTTTTCGGCACTATGGCGTAAAATCAGACGCTGTTGATACGTTAAGGTAAATCCGTCCTGTAATGCTTTGAGTTCTAAGGCGGCTGGCCGCTGTAGTAACGAATTCATTATAGTCTCCGTAAATGTAGGGTAATTCGGTAGTCTGTTATTCACAGCCGATTAAAAAATGCATTCGGTGTGCTTCTCCGGGGGCGAGAAGAATCAGGCTAACCCCGGAATTAAAGGCGTCTGGCGGGCAGGTCATCGGCTCAACTGCCAGGCCACGGCGTGCTAATTTTTCACCGGTATAAACCTGCAGCCAGGGCTGGTGGCTACGCAGGTATGTGGACATGTTTTGTGCCGGGTTGGTCATTCTGACTTCCCACTCATTCCCGGACGGTAAGACCTTGAACGTATGATCAAGCGAGGTTTTCGCGATGACCTGCGGTGTTGTGAAATCCCACTCTCCCTGTGTGGCTTCGCACGACGGCAGTACTAATTCACAGTCATCAATACTGTGCAGGTTGCAGGTCAAATAGGGGTGTGCGCCCGCGCCATACGGTGCCGTTTCGTCACCCACATTTTGTGTATGAATAAAGACATGCAGCCCGCTGGTGGCGTCCAGCCGGTAAATCACCTCTGAAATCAGCGCAAAGGGATAGCCATACGAGGGCGGCAGAAAAATAGTCAGCACCACTTCCGATGCCGACTGTTGGTCAATCTGCCAGTCTCGCCAGGCCAGCAATCCATGAATGGCGGTATGTGAAACGGGGTCGTTAACGGCAAGCTGGAAGGCTTTGCCGTTATGCTGATAGCAGCCGTCTGCCACGCGATTTGGCCAGGGAATGAGTATTTTCCCCAGATGTGCCAACGGCATCTCTTCAGGTTTGTGCGGAATAACGACGTGACGCCCACGATGCGTCAGTTCCGCCAGCCCCGCGCCAACCGTGACAATTTTTGCCTGGTAGTGCCCGGCCTGAAGATGAAGGGTTTTTCCACCGCTATGCATGGCTGCTTATCTCCTGGCTTATTTAGCGTTGATATCCAGCAGGCCGGCGGCAACGGCAGGAGCCAACCCCGGTGCCAGCGGTAGACGTGGGATCACCAGGCAGTGCAACAGGTGGTAAATATCCTGCTTGCCGTCCCAGACTTTGGTGGTCACCTTGTTGTCGGTGTCCAACTCCTGCCACCATGAACCCGTCTCGTAGTCCATCAGGTAGGTGATGCAGTAATCCCACCACTTCTGGTACCAGGCTTCGTACTGGCTATCACCAGTGAGGGTATACAGGGCGTAGGCGGTACCCATCGCTTCGACTATCGGCCAGCGCACTCTTTCGCGAACGATCGGCTTACCGTCCCAGTCCACCGAGTAGACAAACCCATCCGCACCATCCGGTGCCCAGGCATCGCGAATGGTGGCGTGGAACAAGCCTTTGGCATCTTCCAGCAGCCAGGCGGGAGGGGTTTCGAAGCGCGCTTCCAGTGCGGCGTGCAGATGTAGCATCAGACGGCCCCACTCGATCCAGTGTCCTGGCGTGCCACCGTAGGCGCGGAAGCGGTGCGCAGGGTTATCTTTGTTGTAATCGCGGATCGGGTTCCACTGCGAATCGAAGTGCTCGTTGACGCGATACTCACCGCTGCGGGCAACATCGTGAATAATCACTGAAGCGATACGCAGTGCGCGATCGAGCCACTTACGGTCGTGGGTAACGTCATAGACAATCAGGAAGGCTTCGACTGCGTGCATGTTGGCATTGCCGCCACGATAATCTTCCGTCTGGCTGAAGGCTTCATCCCAGGACTCAAGGCACATCTGCTCATCTTCACTCCAGAAGTACTTCTCAATCACTTCGATGGCATCATCAAGCAACACTCGCGCCTGCGGATGACCGGTTGTTACAGCGCTTGCCGCACCGAGCAACACGAAGAAATGCTGATATCCCTGCTTGGAGGCATCCATGACCCCTTCATCATTCACGCAGGCGTACCAACCGCCGTAGCGCGTGTCACGCAATGCGCCATTCAGCGCCTTAATTCCGTGATCGACGAGCTGATATGCGCCGGGGCGGCCCATTGATGCGGCCACGGAATAAACGTGCAGCATACGAGCGGTGATCCATAAATGCGTCCCCATCTCCGCTCTGACCTGACCATTATTGCCCAGCCAGCCAAACCCGGTGGGTACCGCCGCGTTTTTACCAAAGTTAAAGATGCGGTCGGTTTCCTGTTCCAGCCAGCGGTTGTGGCTCAGGGTGTTAAACCATTTCATTTATTCATCCTCGAATTAGCGGCGGGCCATCATTTCATCGACGATATCGCCAAGACGTTGCAGCTTCGGTGCAGAGACATCGCGCAGCATCAGTTCGGTATCCGGCAGGCCAACCACGGATGACCAGACCGCACGTCCGGCGAGAAAGCCGGATGCACCTGCCGTCATGGCCACGCTGACCGCGCGCGGGAACAGTTTTTCATCCACACCAGAGGAGAGAATGACCCACGGCATGTTGATGTTTTCATTCAGGCGCTGGGAGGCGCTAAGCAGTTCTTGTTGGGTACCTTTGCCGTACAGCGGCATTTCGACCTTGTAGAGATCGGCGCCGCTGTCACCCAGCTCTTTTGCGGCCTCGATAATGGCCTGTTCACGATCGAACTTATCGCCACGGCGCGGTGGACGCACAACCGGTTCGATAATGCTCAGCAGGCCGTTGACGTGGCATAGCTCATTGAATTCTTTCACCATATCAAGACGCTGTTGGGCATCTTCGTCGCTGCGCCA
The DNA here is from genome assembly GCF_028069755.1 of Citrobacter sp. Igbk 16. NCBI lineage: Bacteria > Pseudomonadati > Pseudomonadota > Gammaproteobacteria > Enterobacterales > Enterobacteriaceae > Citrobacter > Citrobacter sp. Igbk 16. Next base: position 29,729 of record NZ_JANEWJ010000014.1, read on the forward strand.
CAGTACCAGCAGCTTCAGCGCCTTCGCGCCGTCCTGTTTCACGACCTGCGGGTCGATTTTTTTATCAATCACCACGCTATCGACCGGAATACCATTACCCGGAATGAACTCATCCGCGGCCACAATCATGCCGCAGCTTTTCGCGATGGCATGTTGTTCCACAACCTGGCGGTAGCAGAACTGCTGATCGACCAGGATCGCAGAGGCATAGGGAGAAAGGATCTTCGCTGCATTCACTTTGAAATCAGTCAGCACGCTGTCGCTCACCGGGGATTTCGCACCCGCAGCGGCAAACATTAAGCGCATGGCTTCGCGCTGATCGACTGCCAGCATGGCAAAACCGCCGGAAGCTCGGGTGATGTCTTTCAGGGTGTACTTCGTCATTGTTCAGTCCTTACTTATCTGTGTGTTTATTTAGCCCGGCGGATGCGCGAACCTGTTCAAGAATGGCCGTCCAGTCTTCCCGGCCACGGCCAGCGGCGCGAGCCTGGTTATAGACTTCGCGGGAGGCCGCACCAAGCGGCATCGGCACGTGCAGTTGATTTGCCACATCCAGGGCGATGCCAAGATCCTTGTGGGCTAAGTCGATCATGAAGGCCGGGGAAAGATCGCCTTTCAGCACTTTGTTCGGCCAGGAGGTGGTGAAGTGGCCTTTTCCGGCAGGCGTCCCGCTCATCACTTTCAGGGCCACATCGAAGGAGAGACCGAGTGCTTCGCACAACACGGCGGCTTCGGCGGAGAGCGTATTTAGCGCAATGCTCATGTAGTTGTTGATGAGTTTGACGCGGATCCCCATGCCGGGACCGCCGGCATTGATCAATTCATTACCCATCACCATCAGAACCGGTGTGGCGCGTTCTACCTGCTCAGCCGTTCCGCCAGCCAGCAGCAGTAGCGTGCCTGCGATCGCATGATCGGAGGTGCGCCCGACAGGGCAATCCATCATGCCGAAACCTCTGGCCTCCATGTCGCTAATCAGTTTGTCGGTCTGCAGCGGATGGATAGTGGACATATCAATGACCAGCGCTTGTGGCGACAGGCTCTCGCAAACCCCTTGCTCAGCGAACAAGACGCTGCGCACCAGATCGCCGTTGGGTAACATGGTGATGACAAACTCCGCGCCGTTTGCTGCCTGAGCCGGGCTGCTGGCAGACTGCGCCCCTTTTTCCACCAGGCACTGAACGGCATCCGGGTTAACGTCAAAGACGCTGAGTTGATGACCCTGCTTTAGCAAGTTGCTCGCCATGGGGGAACCCATCTGACCTAATCCGATAAATGCTATAACTGCCATAACGTTCTCCTGAGACGTGGATGTCATTTTCTGTCATTTAAAGTCGTCTTTTTCTGTCTGTTTTTGATCGTATTTGTAATTTATGGTCAAAAAATTGACAGCCGTCACTTTTTAAACATTTTGTGAAATTAAAATGATCCCATCTTGAAACGCCTAAGGAATGACCATGATTCGTATTGCTTGTGTGGGTATTACCGTGATGGATCGCATCTATTACGTAGAAGGTTTACCGACTGAAGGAGGTAAATATGTGGCGAAGCGGTATACCGAAGTGGGCGGTGGGCCTGCTGCGACTGCGGCTGTGGCTGCGGCGAAGCTGGGCGCACAGGTGGACTTTATTGGCCGTGTGGGCGATGACGACACCGGAAACAGCCTGCTGGCAGAGCTGGAATCCCTGGGGGTAAATACGCGTTACACCCGGCGCTATGCAGGGGCGAACTCTTCACAGTCGGCGATTATGGTCGACGCGAAGGGAGAGCGAATTATTGTTAACTATCCCAGCCCGGACTTACTGCCGGATGCTGATTGGCTGAAGGAGATCGATTTTTCTCAGTGGGATGTGGTGTTGGCAGACGTGCGCTGGCACGAAGGGGCAAAACAGGCCTTCACGCTGGCGCGTCAGTCAGGGGTGATGACCGTGCTGGATGGCGACGTTACGCCGCAGGACATCAGTGAACTGGTGGCATTGAGCGATCATGCTGCGTTCTCTGAACCGGGGCTGGCGCGACTGACGGGGGCAACGGAGACTGATTCTGGACTGAAAAAAGCACAAATGCTCACAAATGGTCATGTTTATGTGACGCGTGGCAGTGAGGGGTGTGACTGGATAAAAGATAATGCAGTGCAGCATCAGCCAGGATTTTTAGTCGATGTGGTCGATACCACCGGTGCTGGTGATGTTTTTCACGGTGCGCTGGCATTTAGTCTGGCCTGTGGGTCCGCGCAGGAAGACGCCGTCAGGTTTGCCAGTGGCGTCGCGGCACTGAAGTGTACGCGTCCGGGCGGACGTGCGGGGATCCCTGACTGTGATCAAACCCGATCTTTTCTGTCACTTTTTGTATAAAATGCCAGGGCAATGGTTTTTCGAGGAAATTTCATGAGTCTTACCGAACTGACCGGTAACCCGCGACACGATCAACTGCTGATGCTGATTAGCGAGCGCGGTTATATGAATATTGACGAACTTGCCAGTCTGCTGGATGTTTCCACCCAGACCGTGCGTCGTGATATTCGTAAGTTAAGCGAACAGGGATTAATTACGCGTCATCACGGCGGAGCAGGTAGAGCCTCCAGCGTGGTCAATACGGCGTTCGAACAGCGTGAAGTCTCCTGGACGGAAGAGAAAAAAGCCATCGCGGAAGCGGTAGCGGATTACATTCCCGACGGCTCAACGGTGTTCATTACCATTGGTACTACCGTTGAGCAGGTTGCGCGGGCGCTGTTAAACCATAACCATTTGCGCATCATCACCAACAGCCTGCGCGTGGCGCATATTCTGTATAACAACCCGCGTTTTGAAGTAATGGTTCCCGGAGGGACGCTGCGCCCGCATAACAGCGGTATTATCGGTCCTTCTGCTACAGCGTTTGTCGCTGACTTTCGCGCCGATTATCTGGTGACCAGTGTGGGTGCGATTGAAAGCGATGGCGCGCTGCTGGAATTTGATGTTAACGAAGCCAGTGTAGTAAAAACGATGATGTCCCATTCCCGGCACATTCTGCTGGCAGCGGATCATACGAAATACACGGCCTCTGCCGCAGTAGAGATTGGTAATGTGTCGCAGGTAACTGCGCTGTTCACCGATGAATATCCTGGTCCGGCGTTGCACAATCTCCTTCAGTCACAGCAGGTTGAAATTGTGCAAGTGAGTCCTTCTCAGGATGATGCGCTGGCTATGTGATCTCGCTCTTTGGTGCTCTGATTCGTTCGAAGTCATCACGCACGCATAGTCAAACTTCTCCTTTCCCGCTACAGTTATTCATCCACGGCGAGAAAGGAGAAGGACATGCTCTATATCTTTGATTTGGGTAATGTGATTGTCGATATCGACTTCAATCGCGTGTTAGGCACATGGAGCGATTTGAGCCGTGTACCGCTGGCTTCACTAAAGCAAAGTTTCACGATGGGGGAGGCTTTTCGCCAGCATGAGCGAGGCGAAATAACAGATGAGGCCTTCGCCGAGGCGCTGTGTCATGACATGGCGTTGCCTTTGAGTTATGAGCAGTTCTCCCACGGCTGGCAGGCCGTTTTTGTCGCATTACGCCCCGAAGTTATCGACATCATGCATAAGCTGCGCGAGCAAGGGCATCGTGTCGTTGTGTTATCGAATACTAACCGCCTGCACACAACGTTTTGGCCGGATGAGTATCCCGAAATCCGCCAGGCAGCCGATCACATTTATCTTTCTCAGGAACTGGGCATGCGTAAACCGGAAGCACGGATTTACCAGCACGTTCTGCAGTCAGAAGGTTTTTCTGCGCACGATACGGTCTTTTTTGATGACAACGCCGATAATATTGAAGGGGCTAACCAGTTAGGGATCACCAGTATCCAGGTCGTCGATAAAACGACCATCCCTGACTATTTCGCGAAGTTGTTATGCTAAAATTTTTGCATCAAAAAGCCAGGCATCATACGCGTCCTGTATGGGCCTGGCTGAAGCTATTATGGCAGCGCATTGATGAGGACCATATGACAACGCTGGCAGGAAATCTTGCCTACGTTTCATTGCTCTCATTAGTGCCGCTTATCGCCGTTGTTTTTGCTCTTTTCGCTGCATTTCCGATGTTTTCCGATGTTAGCATTCAACTCCGTCATTTCATTTTCGCTAACTTTATTCCGGCGACTGGCGATGTCATCCAGCGGTATATCGAACAGTTTGTCGCAAACTCGAACAAAATGACTGCTGTTGGGGCATGTGGGCTGATTGTAACCGCCTTATTGCTGATGTATGCCATCGATAGCGCGTTGAATACCATCTGGCGCAGTAAGCGCACGCGGCCCAAAGTGTACTCTTTTGCCGTTTACTGGATGATATTAACGCTGGGACCGCTGCTGGCGGGAGCCAGCCTGGCAATCAGTTCTTATTTGCTGTCGTTGCGCTGGGCCAGCGATCTCAACACGGTGATTGATAACGTACTGCGTATTTTCCCGTTGGTACTTTCCTGGCTGTCGTTCTGGCTGCTTTACAGCATTGTACCCACCACGCGAGTCCCCAATCGCGATGCGGTAATCGGTGCCTTTGTTGCTGCTGTGCTGTTCGAAGCCGGAAAGAAAGGATTTGCGCTCTATATCACGATGTTCCCGTCTTATCAGCTCATTTACGGTGTCCTGGCGGTGATCCCTATTTTATTCGTCTGGGTTTACTGGACGTGGTGTATCGTCTTGCTAGGCGCGGAAATAACTGTCACTCTCGGGGAATACCGCAAACTTAAACAAGCCGCAGAACAAGAAGAAGCAGAGCAACCATGATTGCATTAATTCAGCGCGTAACCCGTGCCAGCGTCACCGTGGAGGGTGAGGTGACGGGTGAAATTGGCCCAGGACTTTTGGTCCTGTTAGGTGTCGAAAGGGATGATGACGAACAGAAAGCGAACCGCCTGTGCGAACGCGTACTCGGCTATCGAATCTTTAGCGATGCCGAAGGCAAAATGAACCTGAATGTGCAGCAGTCAGGTGGCAGCGTGCTGGTGGTTTCACAGTTTACATTGGCGGCCGATACCGAACGCGGCATGCGCCCCGGTTTTTCAAAAGGCGCAGCACCCGATCGGGCAGAGGCGCTTTACACATATTTTGTAGAGCGCTGCCGCCAACAGGAGATGAACACGCAAACCGGGCGGTTCGCTGCTGATATGCAGGTTTCGCTGGTTAATGATGGCCCCGTGACGTTCTGGTTACAAGTATGAACCAGCTTCCGGCGTGGTCGCGGGTAACAAGAGAGAATACAACTATGTATCACCTTCGAGTACCGCAAACAGAAGAAGAATTGGAGCGTTACTACCAGTTTCGCTGGGAAATGCTGCGTAAACCCCTGCACCAGCCAAAAGGCTCCGAACGGGATGCCTGGGACGCAATGGCACACCATCAGATGGTGGTGGACGAAGAAGGTAATTTGGTCGCGGTAGGGCGTCTGTATATCAATGCGGATAACGAAGCCTCCATACGCTTTATGGCTGTAGACCCCTCGGTGCAAGAAAAGGGGCTCGGAACACTGATGGCGATGACCCTTGAATCCGTGGCACGCCAGGAAGGGGTGAAGCGCGTCACCTGTAGCGCTCGTGAGGATGCGGTGGAATTTTTCGCCAAGCTGGGGTTTGTAAGCCAGGGGGAAATCACCACGCCGCAAACCACACCGGTCCGCCACTTCCTGATGATTAAGCCCATTGCGACGCTGGACGATATTCTTCATCGTGGTGACTGGTGTGGGCAACTACAGCAGGCCTGGTACGAACATATTCCGTTAAGCGAGAAAATGGGCGTGCGTATTCAGCAATATACCGGGCAGAAATTTATTACCACGATGCCCGAGACAGGGAACCAGAATCCGCACCACACCCTGTTTGCCGGAAGCCTGTTCTCGCTGGCAACGCTTACCGGTTGGGGGCTTATCTGGCTGATGTTGCGTGAGCGTCATCTGGGAGGAACGATTATCCTCGCCGATGCACATATCCGCTACAGCAAGCCGATCACCGGGAAGCCTACTGCTATCGCCGATCTGGGCTCATTGAGCGGTGACCTGGACCGTCTGGCAAGAGGCCGCAAGGCACGTGTGCAGATGCAGGTGGAGCTTTTTGGTGACGATACGGCGGGCGTGGTGTTTGAAGGCACGTATATCGTATTGCCTGCGAAGCCGTTTGGTCCTTACGTCGAAGGTGGGAATGAAGAAGAGTAGGAGGAAATCCCTACTCTTCACGCTACCCGATTCGCGTTTTACTCGCGTGTTGCAACTCGCCAGGCCACGTCGCGCATTGCGTTTCGTGCCGTCTGGCTTACGCCTCCTAACTGAAAAAATCCGTGGATGACGCCGAGATAGCGCTGGCAGGTGCAGTCCACGGCTTGCTTCTGAAGCCTGTGATACAGGGCTTCTCCTTCATCGCACAGTGGGTCAAATTCAGCGGTAATGATGTGGGTCGGCGGTAACCCGTTGAAATCGTCGCGCCACAGCGGGCTGACTTCCGGATGGTATGGGTCAGTCTGTGGCATATACATCTCGTAACCAGACAGCAGTGTGTCACGTGTGATGATGTAATCCTGTCCATTGCGGGTGTAGCTCTCAAATCTGGCGGTTGCGTCGAGCATGGGATAAATCAGCACGAGTTGTGCAGGTTGCCATTGCTGTGCGGCTTTCAGGCGCAAGGCGCAAACGAACGCCAGATGTCCGCCAGCACTGTCGCCAGCGAGCGTGATGCGCGTGCGATCGACACCCAGTTTCTCTGCATACTTCCAAATGATGCTAGCGCCTTTTTCGGCATCGTCGTGTGCTGCTGGGAAAGTATGCTCTGGTGCGAGGCGATATTGTACCGCAATGACCCGACAGCCGCTGTACCAGGCGAGTTGCCTTAGCTGGTTATCATGTGTAGCGAATCCACCGCTGACAAAGCAGCCGCCGTGATAATAAATCACGCAGGGTAGGTTTCCCATGGCGCCCCGTGGCGAAACAACGCGAAACGTCATGGTTTCGAGTTCAATATCTTCAACTTGCACGCGGGATTCTGTTTCTCCGGCCAGTACCGTACTGGCGATGTAGCCAGCCCTCCGGTCATCAATATTCTGCTCGCGTGCAGAAGGTCGCCCCGCCGCAATAAACGCCTCAACCCGCTGTGCAATCCCGCTTTCCAGTGCCATTTATTATTTCTCTTATCTGTATGGATATACAGCTTTATAACCTGGATTACCACGGATGAAAATCGGAAAAGTAGGGGGATGTATGATTCTGGAAAGTGGCTCGCAAAAGTAAAAATCGTTAGTGTGAAGGCTATTTTCCCGCTTTTCTCAAGTGTATGTTGTGTGGAAATTAATCGCCGATGATATACTGGAGGTATATGTGAGTATGATGGCTGGAATGGATATGGGCAGAATTTTACTCGATTTATCAGATGAGGTGATTAAACGCCTTGATGACCTCAAGGTTCAGCGCAACCTGCCGCGAGCAGAACTCTTACGGGAGGCCGTTGAACAATATCTTGAAAGGCAGGATCAGGCTGAAACAGCTATTTCACGTGCTCTTGGGCTGTGGCAAGGCTGTGAGGAAGATGGTGTTGAATACCAGCGTAAACTTCGTGAGGAATGGTAATGGTCAAAGGATTAGCGCTTTTTGATACCAACATCCTCATCGACCTGTTTAGCGGGAGAAATGAAGCAAAACTAGCGATAGAAACATGGTCGCCACAGAACGCAATCAGCCTCATTACATGGATGGAGGTGATGGTGGGCGCAAAAAAATACCATCAGGAAGCCCGTACTCGCGTTGCGCTAGGCGCTTTTAACGTGATCGGCGTTTCACAGGATATTGCTGAACGAAGCGTGAGTATCAGGCAGGAGCATGGGATGAAATTGCCGGATGCCATTATTTTGGCCACTGCGCAGATTCATCGTCTTACACTGGTTACGCGTAATACCAAGGATTTTGCAGGCATATCAGGCGTGGTCACGCCATATACGTTATAACCCGGGCGACTTACGCCGCCCGGTGGTGCGGAGTACTTACTCCCCTTCACCTGGGAACAGGAACGGGTTGATGGAGCTGCGGGCAAAGCCCTCTTGTTCCATGTGCGCGTCCAGCATCAGTGAAGCAAGATCGTCAGCAACAGCTTCTACTTTCGGGTCTTTTTCCTGATAGAGAATCTTCAGGTAAGTACCACAGTCGCCGCAGCTTTCGGCTTTAATTGCCGCTTGCTCGTTATCCAGTGACCAGTAGTTCAAATCACGGCTCTGTTCGCAGTTGCTGCATTTCACGCGCACGACGTGCCACTCGGTTTCACACAGGTTGCAGTGCAGATAGCGCAGCCCCTGAGTAGTGCCAATTTGCACCATGCTGGAAACAGGCATTGAACCACATACCGGGCAGTACTGGCGTTGTTCACCGTACTCCGCACGTGCTTTGCCAGGGATCAGACTTGCCATCTGTGCCCAGTAGAGCGACAAGGCCGCCCAGATGAACGGTGCTTTGTCGCTGCTGACAGAGGCAAAATCAGAGGCAAACAGTGCGCTGGCCATCAGCTCAAGTTCCTGCTCTGAGGCTTTTTCCAGATTTTCGATCACCGCCAGTGCAGGGCCGCTCATTTCTGGCTTCAGCTCTGCAATTAACGACTGCAGCAGTTTTTGCCAGTGTTTATCGCGCGGCAGGACGTGGATATCCAGCGGTGGTTTGCCCTGATCGTTCGCTTCTTTGATGCGAGCGGTCAGATCCATCTGCAGCGGATGGTCATACAGCACCACTTCCTGCGCATGGGCGATCAGCGCGGCAAAGCGCAGATAATCACCCAGCGGGTTGTTCTCGGCCAGCTCGCGCAGACGTTCGGCGCGGCGGTTATACAAATTTTTGAGTCTGGGGAATAACAACGGCGGAATCATATCCGCCGTGCGTTTCTCGCTCGAACCCAGCTCATCTTGCGGGATTATGCGAATACTCATTCAGTTTTCTTTTCCGTTGTCTTTCGGACTTCACGGTACCAGCGTGGGTGATGTTTCTTCGCCCATGAACTGGTAACCCATCCTTCCACCATCGCGGTAATGGTGCCTTTCACCCAAAGGGCGGCGTAAATGTGCACCATGATAACCACAATTAACGCTACTGCGGCAAATGAATGCAGCATTAACGCGAATCGGATCACCGGGATTGAGAAAGCAGGCGCAAAATATGGACGCCAGATGATCACTCCGCTCACCAGCAACAGGACCAGGAAGATAATCGCCGCCCAGAATACGCATTTCTGGCCGAAGTTATAACGTCCCGTGTCACCTACTTCCTCGTTGACGACAATCTTACGAATATTCTTCGCCCAAAAGATATCATCCCGATTGATTAGATTGTGGTGCCAGTATCGGAAAAACATGATGATAAACGAGGCAAACATAATCACGCCGACAAACGGGTGCACAATTCGCGCCAGCTGCGGAGTGCCCATGATGTGCATCAGCCAGTTAAACGACGGGAAGAGAAAACCCATCCCGCTCACCGCCGCCAGAATGAAGCAGAAGGCGGTTACCCAGTGGTTGATGCGTTCCGGCGCCGTGTAGCGCACGATGGTGTCACGTCGTTTCATTTGCGCACCTCGTCGTCTTTTTCATGCAGATTGTCTTCTTCCTCTTCCGCACGGTTTGGGCCTACACCGACGTAGTGGAAGATACTGGCCGCAAATGTCGCTGCAAAGCCGACCGCTGCGAGGGGTTTCCAGATGCCTTTCCAGAATTTGACGGTGGCGCTGATTTCCGGGTTCTCTGGCAAGCCGTGATACAGGTTCGGCTTGTCAGCATGGTGCAGTACATACATCACGTGCGTACCGCCAACGCCTGCCGGATCGTACAGACCCGCATTTTCGTAACCACGTGTTTTCAGCTCCGCGACACGCTCGCCCGCCAGCGTTTTCATCGACTCTTTGGTGCCGAAATGAATGGCTCCGGTTGGGCAAGTTTTTACACAGGCCGGTTCCTGGCCCACCACCACGCGGTCAACACACAGCGTACATTTATAGACGCGGTTGTCTTCCGGGTTGAGGCGCGGTACGTCGAACGGGCAGCCTGCAATACAATAGCCGCAGCCGATACACTGCTCGGACTGGAAGTCGACGATACCGTTGGCATACTGAATGATTGCCCCTTCAGCCGGGCATGCTTTCAGACAGCCCGGATCGGCACAGTGCATACAGCCATCCTTACGGATAAGCCATTCGAGTTTGTCGTCTTGTTCCACTTCCGAGAAGCGCATCACCGTCCAGGATTTGGCGGTCAAATCAGCCGGGTTGTCGTACACCCCAACGTTGTTACCCACCTCATCACGGATGTCGTTCCACTCCGAACACGCCACCTGACACGCTTTACAGCCGATACAGGTGGTGACGTCGATAAGCTTCGCCACCTCTTCCTGATGGTCCCGCGCCTGAGGCGCGGGAGTGAAACCGTTAGTGGCGGAACGACGAATGATGTCTTGCGATTGATAAGCCATAGGTCGTCTCCGTTACACCTTTTCCACGTTCACGAGGAAGGACTTAAATTCCGGTGTTTGCGTGTTCGCATCACCGACGAATGGCGTTAACGTGTTGGCGATAAAGCCTTTTTTAGCTACGCCTTCGTAGCCCCAGTGAATAGGAATACCGATAGTGTCGATATCCTTACCGTTTGCCTTCAACGTGCGAATACGTTTGGTCACCACTGCTTTGGCTTTAATGTAGCCGCGGTTAGAGGAGACTTTGACGGTATCGCCGTGGGAGATGCCCAGCTTATTTGCCAGTTTCTCGCCAATTTCCACAAACTGTTCCGGCTGTGCGATGGCGTTAAGCAACGCATGTTTGGTCCAGTAGTGAAAGTGTTCGGTCAGACGATAGGTTGTTCCGACGTACGGGAACTTATCTGCTTTACCCAGTGCTTCTTCGTCGCCTTTAAAGATACGGGCGGCAGGGTTAGAGATAACGTTCGGGTGCAGCGGGTTAGTTCCCAGCGGCGTTTCAAACGGCTCGTAGTGTTCCGGGAACGGACCTTCCGCCATCTTATCGATAGCAAACAGACGTCCCATCCCTTCAGGTTGCATGATGAATGGCCCAACGTTGCTGCCCGGCGCGGCGGCGCTGTAGTCCGGAATATCCATTCCGCTCCATTTCGCCCCGTCCCATTTCAGGATCTGACGTTTTGGATCCCACGGATTCCCCTGTGGGTCAGCGGAGGCGCGGTTATACAGAATGCGTCGGTTGAGCGGCCATGCCCATGCCCAGCCCAGCGTATTGCCAAGACCTGACGGGTCGGCGTTATCGCGACGGGCCATCTGGTTGCCTTCCGGCGTCCAGCTGCCGGCGAAAATCCAGCAACCGCTGGAGGTGGTACCATCGTCACGCAGTTGGGCGAACGAGCTCAGCTGTTGGCCTTTCTTCACGATAACCGCGCCAGTTGCCGGGTCGGTAATATCGGCCAGCGCCTTACCGTTGCTCTCCATTGCCACTTCTTCTGAAGCCGGTTCGTGCGGGGTGGAGTAGTTCCAGGTCATGCTCAGCACCTGTTCCGGGTTCGCACCACCTTGTTCGGCGTACATCTTACGCAGACGCAGGAAGATACCGGCGAGGATTTCACCATCGGTAACGGCAATCCCTGGGGCATCCGCGCCTTTCCAGTGCCACTGCAACCAGCGACCGGAGTTCACGATAGAACCGTTCTCTTCGGCAAAGCAGGTGGATGGCAGGCGGAATACTTCAGTCTGGATTTTCGACGGATCAACATCGTTCGACTCACCGTGGTTCTGCCAGAAGGTGGACGTCTCGGTATTGAGCGGATCGATGGTCACCAGGAACTTCAGTTTAGACAGTGAAGCCACAACCTTGTTTTTGTTCGGGAATGACGCGACCGGGTTAAAGCCCTGGCAGATATAACCATTTACTTTGCCCTGGTTCATCATCTCGAAGTACTGCAGCACGTCGTACCCTTTATCCCACTTCGGCAGCCAGTCAAAGCCCCAGCTGTTTTCCGCTGTCGCCTTATCGCCAAAGAAGGCTTTCATCATCGAAACGAAGAATTTCGGGTAGTTGCCCCAGTAGTTCACCTGGCCTTCCAGCAACGGTTTTGGCGTGTTGGCGGCAAGGTAGGTTTGCAGGTCGGTTTGTTTCTCGCTTGGCAGCGTCATGTAGCCTGGCAGGCTTTGTGACAGCAGGCCTAAGTCAGTCAGACCCTGGATATTCGAGTGACCGCGCAGGGCGTTAACACCGCCGCCAGCCATCCCCATATTGCCAAGCAGTAACTGGATCATCGCCATGGTGCGGATGTTCTGCGCACCAACGGAGTGCTGCGTCCAGCCCAATGCGTACAGGAACGACGCGGTTTTATCTTTTACGCTGGTTTCTGCGATGTACTCACAGACTTTCAGGAAATCAGCCTTCGGTGTACCGCAGATGTTTTCCACCACGTCCGGCGTGTAGCGGGAAACGTGCTGTTTCAGCAGATTCCACACGCAGCGCGGGTGTTGCAGCGTAACATCGCGTTTGGCGAAGCCTTTTTCATCCAGCTCGTAGTTCCAGCTGGTTTTGTCATACTTGCGTTTATCCGCGTCATAGCCCGTGAACAGGCCATCTTCGAAGCCATAATCCTCACGCACGATCAGGCTGGCGTTGGTGTAGGCTTCGGTATATTCGCGGTTGAATTTTTCGTTATTTAGCAGGTACAGCAAGACGCCTGACAGGAAGGCAATGTCAGTACCAGAGCGAATAGGAGCATAGAAATCAGCCACCGCTGCGGTTCGCGTAAAGCGAGGATCTATCACAATCAGCTTCGCGCCGTTGTGAATTTTGGCCTCCATCGCCCAGCGGAACCCGACCGGGTGAGCTTCAGCGGCGTTACCGCCCATCACCACAACGAGGTTGGCGTTTTTAATGTCGACCCAGTGGTTGGTCATCGCACCGCGACCAAATGTTGGAGCAAGACTTGCTACCGTTGGTCCGTGTCAGACGCGTGCCTGGTTGTCGACCGCGAGCATACCCAGCGCGCGGGAGAATTTTTGTGTTAAATAGCCGGTTTCGTTACTGGACGCGGAAGCACACAACATCCCGGTGGAAAGCCAGCGGTTAACGGTAACGCCTTCAGCGTTCTGCGCAACGTAGTTAGCGTCGCGGTCTTCTTTCATTAGCTTCGCGATGCGGTCAAATGCCTCATCCCAGCTAATTTGTTGCCACTTATCAGAGCCTGGTGCGCGGTATTCCGGGAATTTCAGGCGGCTTTCGGAGTGGATGAAATCCACCAGACCGGCCCCTTTAGGGCAGAGCGCGCCACGGTTGACCGGGTGATCCGGGTCCCCTTCGATATGGAAGATGGATGCTTTGGCATTTTTTGCGCCGTCACCGAGGCTGTACATCAACAGTCCACAGCCAACGGAACAGTAAGTGCAGGTGTTACGGGTTTCGCGGGTGCGCAGCAATTTATATTGCCGTGTTTCCGCGAGCGCTACGCCGGGCGCAAAGCCCAGTGCCGCTGCCGTGGTGCCTGCCATACCGCCAGCGCAGATCTTAAAGAACTGCCTTCTGCTGACCTGCATGGTTCGCTCCTTGTTTCGACATTGTCACATTCCCTTCGCTTTTCTTTAACGCGAACGCGAGGGAAGTGGTTGTTATTTTTCTTTGCGGACGGGACCGCAAAGGTCCAGAATTGGGTGAATTTCCCTCCGTCCAGGAGGGGTTTGTAAAGAATACCACAATGTTGGTATGTGTGTTCCAATATGGTTAAAAGAAAGTGAATAAAATCCATCAAGAAGAAGTCAAAAATGTGATGAATTGTGCAGGATCGCGTCAGTTGACCCTCTGGAAGCGTGAGGATTTGCAACATCCTCAGCCAGATGAAGTCGCTGAAGAAGTGCCCGTTGCGTTGGTTTACAACGGAATTTCGCACGTGGTGATGATGGCATCACCGAAAGATCTTGAGCACTTTGCGATGGGTTTTTCGCTGTCTGAAGGCATTATTGAATCCCCGCAGGATATTTTTGGCATGGATGTGGTGCCTTCCTGCAATGGATTGGAAGTCCAGGTTGAACTGTCCAGCCGTCGTTTTATGGGGCTGAAGGAGCGTCGTCGCGCGCTGGCCGGACGTACCGGTTGCGGCGTTTGTGGCGTGGAGCAGCTCAATGACATTGGCAAACCGGTCCAGCCTCTGCCGTTTACCCAGACATTTAACCTGGCGAACCTCGATACCGCATTACGGCATTTGCACGATTATCAGCCCGTGGGACAGCTCACAGGCTGTACGCACGCTGCGGCCTGGGTACAGCCATCAGGCCATTTGACGGGGGGCCATGAAGACGTGGGTCGCCACGTTGCGCTGGATAAACTGCTGGGACGACGCGCAGTAGAAGGGGAAAGCTGGCAACAGGGCGCGGTGCTAGTTTCCAGCCGCGCCAGCTACGAGATGGTGCAAAAGTCGGCGATGTGTGGCGTGGAGATCCTGTTTGCTGTTTCAGCCGCCACGACGCTTGCCGTGGAAGTTGCCGAACGTTGTAACCTGACGTTGGTGGGTTTTTGCAAACCGGGCAGGGCGACGGTCTACACGCATCCGCAACGTCTGATCGCGCTGTGACGCCACCAGGCGGCCAGAATGCTGCCTGAAAATGCCAGCTCCATGATTACGGCAACTGGCGAGCCGACAATCACATTGTTCAGTAGCCAACACAGGCTACCGCACAATGTGTAACTCCGTAGTTTTCCGCTGTGTTTTTGAAACGACGCAAAGGTCATCAGCAGGCTTCCCATCAGCGGCAAAATACTCGACAGATTTTGCCAAAGATAAACGCTACACAGCAGCGATCCCAGCATAAATCCCCACATCGCCCAGCGGTGAAACGTGACGATGGCCGTCGCGTAGCGGCATGCGGCAATGATCATTAACCCAGCCGCAGCGTGTTGATCCAAAAGATAGAAATGGATAGCCAATAGGGAAGTGGAGCTGGTGAGCAGAGATAAAGTGATAGCCCGGCGCTGAAAATGAAAAGCGGAAATATCCAGTAAGAAGCTGATGCCAGCCAGCATCTGAGAGAGAAGAAATGCGTTCATTGTGGTCGCCATCTATGAAAGAGTGACGGGACAATAATCGACGCATCAGCGTAAGGCGTTAACCTTTGTTAAGACGCTGGCGAATACGAGACAGGCTAACGGGGGTAATGCCGATATAGTTGGCGAGATCGCGCTGAGTGAGTTGCGACTCCCAGTCCGGGAAGTGTGTTTGTACATACTGGTAGCGCTGTTCTGGGGTATTGAGCAGCAGCATTTGTTCTTTTTTCTCTTTGTAGATCAACTGCTGGACCAGTAGCTGGGTCTTAATATCCTGATTTTCCGGCGCATCCAGCAACGCCAAGGGGATTTCAGTGGTTTCACCAGCGGCGATCATTTGCAGACTGTAATCAGCAGGCGTGTTGGTTAGCCAGTTCAGGTACAGAAAGCAGTACTCCCCGGCAAAGTAGAACTCTTTAACCCTTTCAACGCCGCTATCTGCGTGATACACCGCACGTGCAACGCCATGATGTAAAAGATGAATTTTACTTTGCGGTTCACCCTGACGCAGTAACCAACTTCCCGCCGGTTGCGTTTTTCTTCGGCTGCCTGCAAGCCACTGTGATTCCCGATTATGTGACATCTTATCTCTCAAATAATTTGAATAAGACTGGCAAATCCTTCCGCTTTTAGTTGTGTGATATGAAGGCTACTATTTATCACATCAAGGCACAGTGCCTTACTCAAACAACTAAGTGAAAGGGTTTATATCATGAAAAGCATCAAAACTTTTGTCGCAGTTATCGCTCTCGCTACTTCTTTCGGTTCTTTCGCTGCCCAGACTGTTACAGCGACCGGCTCCACACTGGAAAGCGCTGAAGCTAAAATTGCCGCTCAGGCTGAACGTGCGGGTGCCAGCGATTATAAAATCACTCAGGCTTACACCGGTAACCGTGTGCATATGACCGCTGAACTGCTGAAATAAGTTATCTCAGTACGGTAGAAAGAGCGCCCCAGGGGCGCTTTTTTAGTTTATACCCGCCATTCTCAGCAGTGCGGTTACCACTGCTGCAGCGATAATCACCACAATCAATGGCGTCTTGCGCCAGGCGAGAAAGACCGCAAAACCCACACCGAGTACGCGCGCCATGCCGGCAAAGTGTTCGCCTTCATAAAAGGTGGTTGCCAGCGCGACGGAGAACAGTAATACCGTTGCAGCATCAGAAAGCAACGCCTGTGAACGTTCAGAAAAGGCTAAACGCCCTCCCAGTTTTGCTCCCCCTAAGCGCATTAAATATGTACCCAAAGACAGCACGGCAATCCCGACGATAAACAGCGTCATATTACCCATTATTTTTTCCTCGCCAGTAAGCCAAACAGTGAGAGCAGTACCGGCAAGCCTACCGGTGCGAAAGGTACGGACGCGAGTGACAATGCGGCCCCGCTACAGGCACGGATGAGCGTGGTGCGGTTTTTAAAGGCCGGAACCACTAAGGCCAACAGAATGGCAGGGAAAACGGCATCCAACCCAATGGTTTCAGGTGCCGGGAGCAGCTTACCGACACCGGCACCGATCAGTGTGCCAATCGGCCAGAAAATGGCGACGCCCAGACCGCATAACCAGTAGGCGGCTTTACGTTGTTCCGGTGTTTTCTGCGACAGGCCGAACACCACGCTTTCATCGTTCATGATATGGCAGCCGAGAAAACCGGCGGCGCGAGTGCCGACCAGATCGCGTACCGTCACGCCAAACGGCACATGTCGGGCATTCACTAGTAACCCGGCGGCGGCGGCTGCCAACGGATTTCCGCCGCTGGCGATAATACCGATGAACATAAATTCAGAAGCCCCGGCCAGCACGGTAATCGAGAGTACAAAGGGCACCCACAGCGGGAAGCCGTAAGCCATTGCCAGCGAACCGTAAGACATGCCTACCACGCCGACGGCCAGGCACACTAAAAAAATTGCTTTTATCGTGTCGCCTTTGAGGCTGGAGAAATAATGTTTCATACTGTTTTAGCCATATCGAACGAATTTCCATTATAATGAACGGAACAGAATTGCTTTACAAGTCGAACGATTCGTTCGATATAAAAAACATAGAGTCGAATATGACCCAACCCATCAGTATGATTGCCAAAAGTCTGGTGCGCGAACGTCAGCGTACCGGTTTGTCGTTGGCAGAGATTGCGCGCCGTGCGGGGATTGCAAAATCTACGCTTTCCCAGTTGGAAGCCGGTAATGGAAATCCTAGCCTGGAAACGCTGTGGTCACTGTGTGTGGCGCTGGATATCCCCTTTGCCCGATTACTGGAACCGCAGGAGCAAAAAACGCAGGTGATTCGCCGCGGTGAAGGGACAAAAGTGGTGGCGGAACAGGCCCATTATCAGGCGATTTTATTGGCAGCTTGCCCTCCAGGCGCTCGACGGGATATCTACCTGCTGCTGACGCAACCCGGTGCAGACCGCATTTCACAGCCACATCCACCGGGATCGGTGGAGCATATTATTGTGACGCAGGGGAAGGCGCTGGTCGGGTTGACTGAGGCACCGGAAGCGTTGGGTGAGGGAGACTATATCTGTTATCCCGCCGATCAAGCCCATATCTTTAAAGCACTGGAGCCGGATACCCAGGCGATTCTGGTTTCTGAGCAGAACTAACTGTTATGTTGCGTTGTGCCGGATGCGGCGCGTTAGCGCCTTATCCGGCCTACAAGACTGAGCAAAATTGAATTGTCGGATGGCGCTATCGCTTATCCGACCTACAAAAAATAAAACCGTAGGCCCGGTAAGCTTGCGCCACCGGGCATATAACTTACAGCAGATAAAATACGTCTTTTAGCGCT
The DNA here is from genome assembly GCF_028069755.1 of Citrobacter sp. Igbk 16. Lineage (NCBI taxonomy): Bacteria > Pseudomonadati > Pseudomonadota > Gammaproteobacteria > Enterobacterales > Enterobacteriaceae > Citrobacter > Citrobacter sp. Igbk 16. The sequence continues at coordinate 47,532 of NZ_JANEWJ010000014.1, forward strand.
GAGCTGACCGGGCTGTTGTCTGCATTGGTGGGCATTACGTCACGCATATACTTCCACCAGCGCTGGCAAACCTCAGTCTCGGCGACGGCATTCCAGCGCGCTTCGGACTCGATCTCGACTGTGGCAAACAGCAGGTTGCGCGTCTCATCGAGATAAATCGCGTAGTGATGTGCGCCGTGGGCTTTCAGCACTGCTTCCAGCTCGGGCCAGATCGGGTTATGCCGACGTTGATACTCAACGTGCGCATCGGCATTCACCTGCATCACAAAGGCTTTGCGGATCATAACGCCTCCAGATACAGCTCGCGGACTTCATCGCGGCTGGCTGTGCGTGGGTTACAAGGCGCACACGGATCGGCCAACGCTTTGTCCAGCCAACCTTCGATATCTTCTTTGGTTACCCCAAGCGAACTAAAGCCGACAGGAATACCTACGCGTTTGCTCAGTGTGCGGATCGCGTTGATGGCTTCCATACTTGCTGCCTCATCGGTCATGTCGCGGGTATCGACACCCATTGCCTGCGCCACGCGGGCAAAGCGTGCCACGGCGTTGGGGCGATTAAAATTCTCGATTATTGGCAGCAGGATGGCATTGCAAACGCCGTGCGGCAGGTTGTGTGTCGCGCCCGGCTGGTGCGCCAGCGCATGTACCAGGCCAAGACCGGCACTGTTGAACGCCATACCCGCGAGATACTGGCCAAACGCCATCTGCTCACGGGCATCAAGGTTATGCCCATCGTCGACAGCTTTTGGCAACCACAGATTAATCAGGCGAATCGCTTCTAACGCGTTGGCATCGGTCAATGGATGTGCGCCGACGGAGACATAGGCTTCAATGGCGTGGGTCAGGGCATCCATACCGGTCGCGGCAGTCACGGACGCCGGTATCTCCAGCATCACGCTGGCATCATCCACGGCGATATCCGGAATGATGTTCGGGTCGATAATGACCTCTTTGACCTTACGCGCGGAGTCAATAATGACTGCATTGCTGGTCATTTCCGCCGCCGTACCTGCGGTGGTGTTAATGGCAACCAGCGGTACGCCCGCATTTTTCACTTTTCCCACCCCGGAGTACGCCGTGGAGGGACCCGGGTTAGCGGTCAGGATCTTCACTGCCTTAGCGGTATCGATCGGGCTGCCACCGCCGAATGCGATAATGTAGTCACATTCTGCGGCCTGATATGCTGCAAAACCCTGCTGCACCAGCTCCTCTGTCGGGTTCGGGAACACCTCATCAAACAGGTGGTAAGACATCTGATGTTCATCCAGCGCGGCAAACAGGCTATCCAGCAAACCCAGCTTCACCAGTTGGCCATCGGTGACGATCAGCGCTTTGCCCCATTGTTTGTTCGCCACAAGGCTCACCATATCGCGGATTGCCCCTGCGCCATGCAGACTGATTTTTGGTAATGCCAACATAAAGCTCATCACTATTCTCCTTAACAATAAAATCCTGTAGGCCGGATAAGGCGAAGCCGCATCCGGCGTTGAGTGGGGAGGTATCAGTACAGCTCTATGGCACTGGTCAGCGGGGTCACGCCAAAACGTTTGCCGAGTGCGATCAGCTCTTCACGTGTGATGGTTTGCTTCATACCGCCCATCGAATAAATTTTGACTAACACCTCAGCGGATTTTTCTGCGGTGTCGATCAAGCCGAACGCTTCGTCAAGCGTTGGCCCACTGCCGAATACGCCGTGGAACGGCCACAGTACCAGCGAGTGTTGCTGCATTTCCTGCGCGGTAGCCTGACCGATCTCATCGGTACCCGGTACCATCCACGGTAGAATGCCGACGCCATCCGGGAACACGACCAGACATTCGGTGCTGCCTTCCCACAGCTTACGGGTAATCAGTGCCGTGTTGTTTTCCAGTACGTAGGTCAGTGCGATCAGATTGGTGGCGTGGCAGTGCATGATGACGCGGTCTTTGCCGTTGGTGGCTTTAATGCGTTCACAGTGAGAGAGGAAGTGGGCCGGCAGTTCTGAAGTCGGTACGGCTTCATGGGTCAGACCCCACAGGATGTGATAACCCGCGCCGTCGCTGTCAATTTTCACCACGCCTAAATTGGCGGCCGGGTCGAGCTGAACATTACGGAAGAACTTGCCGGAACCGGTGACGATAAATGAGGTGTTCGCCAGCATCGGCATAGGCTGACTCAGCGCAATATAGCGCGGTTTTTCGTGGAAATCGGCGCTAAATGGCGCAATATCTGCTTCATCAAGACGTAACGTCAGGTTACCGCCGTTGCGTTCATCCCAGCCTTTCAGCCAGGCATCAGAAGTCGCTTTGATCATCCCCTGGACGAACCAGGACGTGGTAATGTTTTGCATGTCGGTGTTCCTGTTTATTGCCCGAACGTTATCGGGTCTTACGCTGGCCGGATAAGCGCAGCGCCATCCGGCAATCGTGTTTCATTCACTGCCGGATGGCGACGCAGGGCGTCTTATCCGGCCTACAAGCCTGGCGTCACGCTTAGCTACGTTGGCTCAGAATCTCTTTTTCATAAGCGCGCACACTTTCCAGCCACTGGCTACCGGCTGGGGTGTCGTGACGCTGGCAGTACATCTCCCAGACGGCCTGCCACGGCAGCGATTTTTGTTCTTCCAGCAGGGCCAGACGGGCGGTGTAGTCGCCGCTGGCTTCGAGCTGACGTAACTGTTCGGTTGGTTCTAACAGCGCACGTAACAGGGCTTTTTTCATATTGCGGGTACCGATAACCCATGCGGCAATGCGATTGATTGAGGCGTCGAAGAAGTCGAGACCAATGTGTACGCGGTCGAACAGGTTGTGGCGCACAATCTCACTGGCAATCGCCTGAGTTTCATCATCCAGCAGCACCACGTGGTCGCTGTCCCAACGAACCGGACGGCTGACATGCAGCAGCAGGCGCGGTACGTACAGCATGGCGGCGGAGATCTTGTCGGAAATGACTTCGGTCGGATGGAAGTGACCCGCATCCAGACATAGCGCGGTTTGACGGCTGGTGGCGTAACCCATATAGAACTCGTTGGAGCCCACGGTGTAGCTTTCAGCGCCGATACCAAATAGCTTGCTCTCAACGGCATCGATATGGTGCGCCGGGTCGAACTTCTCGCTGATCACGTCATCCAGCGCTTCCAGCAGACGCTGGCGTGGCGCTAAACGGTCAACGGTGATGTCTTTCATGCCATCCGGGATCCAGATGTTCATCACCGACGGCGTACCCAGTTGCTCGCCGAAATACGCGGAAACGCGGCGGCTGGCTTTACAGTGGTCAATCCAGAACTGGCGGATATGGTCGTCGGCGTGCGCCAGCGTGAAACCGTCGGCACTCAGCGGGTGTGAGAAGCAAGATGGGTTGAAATCCAGCCCTAAGCGGTTCACTTTTGCCCATTCCACCCAGTTTTTGAAGTGTTCGGGTTTGATTTGGTCGCGGGCAACCGGCGTCTCTGATTCCAGATAAATGGCATGCAGATTCAGACGTTTAGGGCCAGGGATCAGACTGAGCGCCTGCTCCAGATCGGCACGCAGTTCGCTGGCGTTACGCGCTTTGCCCGGATAGTTACCGGTTGCCTGAATTCCACCCGTGAGCGAACCTTCCGGGTTTTCGAATCCGGCTACGTCGTCGCCCTGCCAGCAGTGCATGGAGACCGGCAGACGATCGAGCTGGCGTAATGCTTCCTCGACATCAATACCTACCGCTGCGAAACGCAGTTTTGCCAGTTCCCAGGCTTGTTCAAGTTGAGTGGTCATGCGCAAAGCTCCTTTGTCTGTCGTAATGGTTGAAACTGCGCTTTGTGGCGGGCAATTTCACTTTCAGGATTGGGGATGAAGGTTGTCAGGTCGTAGTTAGCGCGTACCACCTGGCGGAAATCATCGACGTTGTTTAGCTCATCCAGCGTCATCAACTGGACGCCAATATTGCCGAGCGTGGAGGCCTCAATAGGCCCGGATATGACGCGAATACCGCAGGCATCCGCGCAAAGTTGGTTGAGTAATGCGTTCTGGCACCCACCACCGACGATGTGCAGTTGGTGAAATGCTTCGCCGCGAAGCTCAGCCAGTTCCTGCAGGATATCGGCGTACAGCAACGCCAGACTGTCGAAAATACAGCGCGCCAGTTCGGCATCTTGCATTGGCACAGGCAGGCCAGATTCCCGGCATGCTGCCTGAATTTCCGCGCTCATGTCGTCAGGATTGATAAAGCGCTCGTCGTTGGGGTTAATCAGAAACTGGCAGGCCGGCAGCGCCTGGGTTTGGGCGATAAGCGCAGGCAGGTCGGTTATCTGCCGCTCTTTTAACACGCGCTGGAGTAGCCACAGCCCCATGATGTTTTTCAGCACGCGGTAGCGTCCTTCCGCGCCGCCTTCGTTGGTGATATTCGCCGCCAGTGCCGCATCGTTGGCATATGGGGTTCGGCTTTCAAAACCCATCAGTGACCAGGTGCCTGAAGAGAGGTATGCGCTGTGTTTATCGGCCAGCGGTGAAGCGATCACCGCGCTGGCGGTGTCATGGCTGGCGACGGCAACCACCGGGATTTGATTTTTCTGCGGGCAAATCCAGTGACCAATTACGTTCCCCGGATGCGTGGGGCGGCCAAACCACGCTTTGTCGGCACCGCTCCAGGCCAGTAGGGTTTCGTCCCAGTCGTCGGTGTTGATATTGACTAACTGGGTGGTGGTGGCGTTGGTGTATTCCCAGTTCATTTCTCCGGTCAGGCGATAGCTGAAGTAATCGGGGATCAGCAGGGCATGCGCCACCTGGGGGATCAGTTTTGGTTGCTGCTCGATCAGCGCGCGGAACTGATACAGGGTATTAAAGGGCAGAAACTGAATGCCGCTACGGCGATAGATTTCACTTTGACCTGGCTGCGTCATGGCCCGCGACATAATGCCGTTCGTGCGGCTATCGCGATAAGAGACTGGCAATCCGACACGCTGACCGTTTTTATCGATCAGGACATAATCCACGCCCCAGGTATCAATGCCGATGCTGTCGATCCGAATGCCTTGATCACAGACTTTCTGCAGACCGAGGCGAATGTCGTTTTCCAGGCTGTCGATGTCCCAGGTGTCAAAACCGTCTGTTTTTTGCAGGCAGTTAACAAAGCGGTGGATTTCACGCAGTGTCAGGGTACGGTGTTCACTGTCGTAACGCGCCAACATTACGCGTCCACTGGATGCACCGAGATCAACAGCGACACAATGGCGAAGAGTCATAGCGAGGTCCTTCTGAGTTTCATTGCACTCAGTCTAAGAACCCGTGAAATGGCGTACCTTCTTGTTAATGACAACGACAATAGGCGGCTGGCAGCATGGCAAAGGTGAACGTGATAGCGTTCACAGTTTCTACTAATAGGGATGGTTTCTTCTGATGTGAGCCCTTTCGCAATTCCCGATCTTTCCCGCTATTTCTTGAAGAATTGACCGTGTTTACGCACTTTGGCGTCAAAAATTTAAGGTGAGGGTGATAACCCTTAATTACTATTCAGCCATGTTCATTTGATCGGGGTGGATGTCATCATGACCGTATTGCATTGCGTGGATTTTTTTCCGACAGGTAAAGCGCCCGTGGCGATTGAACCCCGGCTTCCTCAGCCTGCTTTTCCAGAGCATCATCATGATTTTCATGAAATTGTAGTGGTTGAGCATGGTACGGGAATTCATGTATTCAATGGACAGCCTTATACCATTAGCGGGGGAACGGTGTGTTTTGTCCGTGATCATGACAGACACTTATATGAACATACTGACAACCTGTGTCTGACCAATATTCTGTATCGTTCCCCGGATGCGTTTCAGTTTTTGGCCGGGCTGAATCAGTTGTTACCCCAGGAGCTGAATGGGCAATATCCATCGCACTGGCGGGTGAATCAGAGCGTGCTGCAGCAGGTTCGGCATCTGGTGGGACAAATGGAAAATCTTGGTGAGGCAATGGATACCCCAACGGCGGCAAATCGTGAGATCTTGTTCATGCAGTTGTTGGTACTGTTGCGTAAAAGTAGCCTGATGGCAGCGGCAACAGATAATGATGCGCGGCTGAACCAACTACTGGCATGGCTGGAGGATAATTTTGCCGACGAAGTGTGCTGGGAAGCCGTAGCCGAGCAGTTTTCGCTCTCTTTACGTACTTTGCACCGTCAGCTTAAACAACAGACCGGGCTGACGCCACAGCGCTATCTCAACCGCCTACGGCTTATCAAAGCCCGCCATTTGCTACGTCACAGTGATGACAGCGTGACGGACATCGCTTATCGCTGCGGGTTTGGTGACAGTAACCATTTTTCGACGCTGTTTCGCCGGGAGTTTAACTGGTCGCCGCGCGATATCCGACAGGGACGCGATGTCATTACTGGAAGCAGCCTCCAGTAACGCGAAAGCTATCAACGTTTTTTGCCGTCCGTTTGCTGATAATCATACCCTTTTATGCCGGATGGCGGCTGTGCCTTATCCGGCCTACGTGGATGCTCTGTAGACCGGATAAACGTAGCGCATCCGGCAAGCGTTCAGGTTGAGGTGATGTGATGGTGAATCATCTGGTCCTTCTGAAATCAGACTTTTTTGCGAATGGCCACCAGGCCGTCGCGGTGGCCGATCGTTACCCGCAGGATGTGTTTGCCGAACATACTCATGAGTTTTGCGAGCTGGTGATGGTGTGGCGCGGCAATGGCCTGCATGTTCTCAACGATCGCCCGTACCGGATAACCCGTGGCGATCTGTTTTATATCCGTGCCGAAGACAAACACTCCTACACCTCAGTTAACGATCTCGTCCTGCAAAATATCATTTACTGCCCGGAACGGCTGACGCTGAATGTCGGCTGGGAAAGCGCGATCCCAGGATTTAACGGTTCGCCGCGACAGCCTCACTGGCGGCTCGGCAGCGCTGGTATGTCCCAGGCCCGGCAGATAATTAGTCAGCTTGAACACGAGAGTAATCAGCGTGACCCGCTGGCTTTTGAAATGGCTGAATTGCTGTTTGGGCAACTGGTGACTCATTTCAAACGGCATCGCTATGCCACGGATACGCTGCCAGCGACATCAAGTGAAACGTTGTTGGATAAGTTGATTACCGCGTTGGCCGGGAGTCATGAACATGCCTTTGCGCTGGATAAATTCTGCGAGCAGGAACAGTGCAGTGAGCGAGTTTTGCGTCAGCAGTTTCGCAGCCAGACCGGAATGACCATCAACCAGTATCTCCGCCAGGTGCGGGTTTGCCATGCTCAGTATCTGCTCAAGCACAGCAGACTGATGATCGGTGAAATTTCTATGCGCTGCGGCTTTGAAGACAGTAATTACTTTTCGGTGGTATTCACGCGAGAAACCGGGATGACGCCGAGCCAGTGGCGTCATCTCAGTAGCCCGAATGATTAACTGGCCATCCCCAGACCGACAATATTTGCCGCGAGAATAATGACCACGCAGCCGAGGCTCAGTACGCTGACCGGGCGGCGGCCCGCGTTTTTCCACTCTTTCAGCACCAGACCAACAATGCCGCCGCACAGGACATAGAAGCTCATGTGCAGCATCCAACTGACATAATCATACTGCGCCGGAATGCGAGCGTGGCCCCAGGCGTAGAAGAAGAATTGCAGATACCACATTAGGCCACCGAGCGCGGACAGCAGCACGTTGGTGATGATCAGCGGTTTGGCTAACGAGAAGTCGGCTTTTATCGAAAGATCTTTCACTTTTGCCAGACGAATAAAGCAGAAGCCCAGGTTGACTAAAGCACCGCCGCCCATGATGACGACATAGCTTGGCAGTGCGACATACAGCGGATCAACGCCCAGCGCGGCAGCAGCATCGTGCATGGGTTTCGCCGCGTTCATCGCAAAGGACATCCCGGCAGAGAAAATGCCGCACATTACCGCCAGCAACAGCCCCTTCTTCAGGTTGAACTCTTCTGCTTTGATGCCCATTTTACGTTCTTTCAACTGCCCTGCGCGGGTCACAATGCCCACGCCGATCAGCGCGACCAATACGCCCAGTAGCGTCATGCGTCCGCCATTGGTGTTGATCAGCACATCAAAGTTACCGTTGATGATAGGGGTCATCAGCGTGCCGACAATCAGGGTAATACCAATCGCAATACCAATCCCCATCGACATGCCGAGATAGCGCATGGTCAGGCCATAGTTGATATTACCGATCCCCCACATCGCGCCAAACAGGAATACCGGTGCCAGCGTGGAGAGGCTAAAAGAGCTGAAGTAGGCCCAGAAATTGGGAAGTAACATGGCGCTGATAGTCCATGGCAGGATAAGCCAGGAGACGATCCCGCCAACCGACCACATTGTTTCCCATGACCAATGTTTAACTTGTTTGAACGGGGCATAGAAACAGGCTGCGCTGGCTGCGCCTATCAAATGCCAAAGAATACCCATCGTAATCGCGTTACTCATGACTGAATCCTCGTTATTTTTTATCGTCGGTCATAACCCCTCCGACACAACGAGTTTAAAAATTACGCAGATGATTAACCTTTTGACGATTGCCGCCTTTGTCCTCTTGTTGGCAATCATCACGTTAACTGGGTGATTTGGCTCACATCTTCAGTAATGGTGATGAATAATTAAGACCCTGTAAAAAGTACGGCATTGATAATCATTTTCAATATCATTTAATTAACTATAATGACCCAACTGCTTACGCGGCGTTAACACTGGCCGCCCGACAATACTGGAGATGATTATGAGTTATACACTGCCATCCCTGCCGTACGCTTATGATGCCCTTGAACCGCACTTCGATAAGCAGACGATGGAAATCCACCATACCAAACACCACCAGGCTTACGTAAACAACGCTAATGCTGCGCTGGAAAGCCTGCCTGAATTCGCGAGCCTGTCTGCTGAAGAGCTGATTACCAAACTGGATCAGCTGCCTGCGGATAAGAAAACCGTTCTGCGTAACAACGCTGGCGGTCACGCTAACCACAGCCTGTTCTGGAAAGGCCTGAAAACCGGTACCACGCTGCAGGGCGACCTGAAAGCGGCTATCGAACGTGACTTCGGTTCCGTTGACAACTTCAAAGCTGAATTTGAAAAAGCAGCAGCCACTCGTTTCGGTTCCGGCTGGGCGTGGCTGGTTCTGAAAGGTGACAAACTGGCTGTTGTTTCCACCGCTAACCAGGATTCCCCGCTGATGGGCGAAGCTATCTCTGGTGCTTCCGGCTTCCCAATTGTGGGCCTGGACGTCTGGGAACACGCTTACTACCTGAAATTCCAGAACCGTCGCCCGGACTACATCAAAGAGTTCTGGAACGTAGTGAACTGGGACGAAGCTGCCGCGCGTTTTGCCGCAAAAAAATAAGTTTAATGATGCCTGAAACCTGAGAGCGTTATGCTGATCAGGTCGGGATCTGATGACGTGATACAGCCCCTGCAAGCGATGCCTGTGGGGGCTTTTTTGTGATCAAAATCAACATAGGAACATTGATCCATTTAAATTGAAACAAGGTTTTATTATGCGAGTGGGATCACTTTTATAGTTTCTCTGAATGTCTATCTTCTTTTCATCAAGACGGGCGCATCTCAAAAGCAAGATGCAGTCGCCCATAAAAATTGCCCCATTTTTATGTCTACAGGTGATGGAAATGCAGATCAAACGTACGATAGAGAAAATCCCAGGCGGTATGATGTTAGTACCACTTTTTCTGGGCGCGTTATGTCACACCTTTTCACCCGGTGCCGGGAAATACTTCGGCTCATTTACCAACGGTATGATCACCGGTACGGTGCCGATTCTGGCCGTCTGGTTCTTTTGCATGGGGGCGTCGATTAAGCTGAGCGCTACCGGAACCGTACTGCGTAAATCCGGCACGTTAGTGATAACCAAGATCCTGGTCGCATGGGTGGTCGCGGCGATTGCATCGCGCATTCTTCCTGAACATGGCGTGGAAGTGGGGTTCTTCGCCGGGTTGTCCACGCTGGCGCTGGTGGCTGCAATGGATATGACTAACGGCGGGCTGTATGCCTCGATCATGCAGCAATACGGCACCAAAGAAGAGGCTGGGGCGTTTGTCCTGATGTCGCTGGAGTCAGGTCCGTTGATGACCATGGTCATTCTGGGAACCGCCGGGATTGCGTCGTTTGAACCGCATGTATTTGTGGGGGCGGTATTGCCGTTCCTGATTGGTTTTGCGCTGGGTAATCTGGATCCTGAGCTGCGGGAATTCTTCAGTAAAGCCGTGCAGACGCTGATCCCTTTCTTTGCCTTCGCATTGGGTAACACTATTGATTTGAGCGTCATTGCGCAGACTGGCGTTCTGGGTATTCTGTTGGGCGTAGCGGTCATTATCATTACCGGCATTCCGTTGATTATTGCCGATAAACTGATTGGTGGTGGGGATGGTACTGCGGGGATTGCGGCGTCCAGTTCTGCTGGCGCGGCCGTTGCCACACCGGTGCTGATTGCTGAAATGGTTCCGGCGTTCAAACCGATGGCACCAGCGGCCACCTCCCTGGTGGCGACCTCAGTGATTGTAACCTCGATCCTCGTACCGATTATCACATCCATCTGGTCGAAAAGAGCCAAAGCCAGAGCGGCGGAAATTGATCTTCGCGGTACCGTGAAGTAAGCCTCTTTTGCCGGATGGTCTGCACCATCCGGCTTAATGCGTTAACCTTTGACGACGAACACCTCATCAATAGTCCGACACTCACTCTCGTTCAACTCTCCACCCGCGTTTCGTGATACTCCGGTGCAATAGCCAAACTTCCGTGACACAACGGTCTTGATGGTAGTGACAAAATCCTCGCCGATGGCGTAGATGGACATGTAGGTGCCAATCTTATCCTGAATCTCACGCAGCGCCGCCAGATCGCCCTGCTTAAACGCCTCGCGTGCGCTGACAAACAGCTCAGGCATAACGTTGTTGAGGCCCGAGATGATCCCCGCGCCGCCAGCCAGCAGGTTAGGAATGTAGTATTCGTCATAACCCGACAGCACCGCAAAATCTTCCCGCACGGCACGGGTTGTCTGGATCATGCTGCGGGTGTGGGACTGGCAGTCCACGGTGTCTTTAATGCCAGCAAAGTTCGGGAATTCCGCTGCCAGCGTGGCAACCAGTTCAGGCGTTAAATCGCAACCGGTTCGCGCCGGGAAGTTATAGGCAAACCATTTGCCGCTGAGCTTCTGTCCCAACTGGCGAAAGTAGCTTAGTAGCTGCTTCGACGTTTGACCGTAGTAGTATGGCGGCAGGATCATGACGGCATCGTATCCGGCGCGATGCGCCTCCTGGGCCATCAGCAAAACATCATTCTGGCAGGTGGATGAGACGTTCGCGACCATCTTCAGCGAGCTCATGGCACGGGCTTCACGGATCAGCAACAGCCTTTCTTCGAGCGTAAAGGAAGCAAATTCCCCAATGCTGCCCATCAACAAAATAACGTCGATTTTTGCCTCAGTAAGGCGTTTGAGATGCTGGCTCAGACCATTGAGATCGATCTTGCCATCATTGTCCATTGGCGTAATGGAAGGACACCAGACGCCAGCAAATTGCGATTGACCAGTCACGTTGTCGACTCCTTAATTGAAATGATGTTTCAAAACAAGATTACATTGATAGCATGTGTCCCTAAGTTTCATGTGAACCGTGCTCTCATTTTGAGCGACTGGGGTAAAATAAATATGGTGTAATGGGAGAAATTTATCGGGAGAGGGAACAGATGCGATATCCGGTCGATGTTTTTACAGGCAAGATTCGGGACTACACGGGAAGCCGTCCCAGCGCGATTGCTAAAGTTCAGGTCGATGGCGAGTTGATGCTGACTGATCTGGGGCTCACGGGCGATGAACAGGCGGAGACTAAAATTCATGGCGGGCCGGATCGCGCGCTGTGCCACTATCCGCGTGAACACTATCAGCACTGGATACAAGAATTCCCCGAACAGGCGGAGTTATTTGTCGCCCCCGCCTTTGGGGAGAACCTCTCGACGCTTGGGCTGACCGAAGAGAATGTCTATATCGGCGATATTTTCCATTGGGGCGAGGCGCTGATTCAGGTCACACAGCCGCGTTCACCGTGTTTTAAGCTGAATTTTCATTTTGGCATTAGCGATATGGCCAGTCAGATGCAGGCTTCGGGGAAGATAGGCTGGTTGTACAGTGTTATCGCGCCGGGGCAAGTGTCCGCGGATGCGCCGCTGGAACTGGTGTCGCGTGTGAGCGATGTCAGTCTGCGGGAGGCCATTGCTATTGCGTGGCATATGCCGTTTGACGATGACCAGTATCACCGTCTGCTGTCAGCGGCAGGATTATCGAAAAGCTGGACCAGGACAATGCAGAAACGTCGCCTGAGTGGCAAAATTGAAGACAATGCCCGACGGTTATGGGGCAGTCATCCCCCTCAGGAAAGGACGGAAGTGTAATGACTGAATCTGAAAATGCGGTGGCAATTGTTAAAGCGTTTCTGATTGCCTCGATGATCCCCGATGCTGAGCGTGCAGCGACGTTTACGCATCCTGAGGTGAAGATTACCTTTACCGGACGGCGAGAAATGGCCGGTGCAGCGGATATTGCCCGCTTTAATGGCGAACGCTATAAGTGGGTAAAAAAAGCGCTGGGTGAGTTTGATGCGGCAGCGCACGAAGACTGCGTAGTGGTTTATTCGAACGGTACGCTGTATGGCGAATGGCCTGATGGTCGTGCGTTTGCGGGCAACCGTTATATCGATCGCTTTGAAGTCCGCGAGGGAAAAATTACCCATATGGATGTGTGGAATGACAGCGCAGAGTGGATCCTCGCGCCAGAAATTTCCCGCCTGGCGTAAACCTGTGATGGTGTATAAAAAATCGGCCTACACGATGTAGGCCGAAATTGATTAGGTACGTTTGTACAGCGGTAGCCAAAGCACCAGACGTAGACCTCCCAGCGGACTGTCCTCTGCCTTCACCCAGCCTCGATGCTGCTGAATAGCGGTTTCAACAATCGCCAGACCCAGACCTGTCCCACCGGACTCACGATCGCGCGCTTCATCGGTGCGATAGAATGGACGGAAAATCTGCTCTCTGTCTTCAGGACTCACGCCTGGACCATCGTCGTCTACGGTGATGGTAATCCCGTCAATATCCACCGCGAAGCCAACTTCAATCTTCGTATGTGAATAGCGCAGGGCATTACGCACAATGTTTTCCAATGCGCTTTCCAGTGCGTTCGGGTTGCCATACAGCGGCCACGGTCCCGGCGGGAAATTCACGGTAAGCGATTTGCCCATCTGCTCGGCTTCAAAGGCGGCGTTATCCAACACGTCGCCCCATAGCTGATTAGCCTTCACGGTTTCACTGACCAGCGCGTTCTTCTGCTGATTACGCGACATCACCAGCAGGTCGTTGATCATGCTGTCCAGCCGATGCGCTTCTGTTTCAATGCGCTCCAGCTCTTTGCTCTCACCGCTACGACGGCGCAGCAGCGCAGTCCCCAGTTGCAAACGTGTTAGTGGCGTTCTCAACTCGTGAGAGATGTCCGACAGCAGGCGTTGCTGTGTGGTCATCATGCGTTCCAGCGCGGTCACCATCTGGTTAAAACTGGCACCTGCCGCCAGAAATTCCTGCGGGCCGGCTTCCAGTTCCGGATGCTGACGCAGGTTACCCTGTGCCACCTCATCCGCAGCATTTTTCAGCTTACGCGCTGGTTTTGCCAGGCTCCATGCCAGCCAAAGCAGCAGCGGCGAGCTGACGAGCATGGTGACGATCAGCAGCAACAGTGGCCTGTCAAACAACAGGTTGATGAAATCAGACTGTGAACTGCTGGCTGGTCGAATGAGATACAGCTGGTAGTTATCTTCACCGTCTCTGACGGAGAAGGGCCCGACCATCTCAACGCGACCATATTTTTTCTTCTGCGGATGATCAGCGTTATCAGCCTGACCAATAAAGTTACGAATGATCTGCATTTCGTTGCGTTCTGCGCCGATCACACGTCCTTCGGTAGTGACAAGCAATAACCGCTGTCCTGGCGGCGCCCACTTGTCGATGGCACGGAACAAGCGACGCCACCACATCAGATCGTTGGGTGGGTCGTTCGCCAGCTCAGCTTCCACGTGTTGCTCGATCATCAACCCCTGGCGCTGCTCGCTGTCCAGTAGCTCGGTCATCTGACGTGAGTCGAGCTTGGGCAGCATCAGTACCAACATCAACACCAGCGCCAGCGTTAACCAGAAAATGGCAAAGATGCGTGCGGTTAAGCTTCCTATCATGAAGCGGAGACCATCAGGTAGCCGCGACCACGCAAGGTTTTAAACCACGGGTGCCCGTCTTTTCGCTCTGGCAGCTTACGACGTAGGTTCGAGATGTGCATGTCGATAGCGCGGTCAAACGGCGTCAGGCGTTTGCCCAGGACTTCCTGACTCAGGTGTTCACGAGAAACGACCTGGCCGAGATGCTGTGCCAGTAAATAAAGCAGGGTGAATTCGGTGCCGGTTAACTCCAGGGTTTGCCCATCAAAGCTGGCTTCCTGGCGACCCGGATTCAGGCTTAACGCATCCACTTCCAGCGTCGGCGAGCCATTATCGCTGGTCTGCTGTTGTTCGCTCCAGTGAGAGCGGCGCAGAATAGCGCGGATACGCGCAACCAGTTCGCGGTCGTTAAAGGGTTTGGGTAAATAGTCGTCTGCACCCAGCTCAAGGCCGAGTACGCGATCCAATTCGCTGCCGCGAGCGGTCAGCATGATTACGGGCGTCTGGTGTGTCTGGCGAAGCGCTTTCAGTGTATCGATGCCGTTTTTCTTCGGCATCATGACGTCGAGCAAAAGTAAATCGATGCTGTCATCCAGAAGCTCAAGTGCCTGCTCCCCATCATGGGCAACCAGCACATCGAAACCTTCCATTTCGAGCAACTCCTTTAACAGGGAAGTCAGCTCTCGGTCATCATCAACTAACAGGATTTTATTCATTGTTTACGTACCTCCGAGGCAGAAATTACGTCATCAGGCGTCGCTAATCTATGACTTTACGTTGTTTTACACCCCCTGACGCATGTTTGCAGCCCGAATCGTAAACTGTCTCTCGTTGAATCGCGACAGAAAAGATTTTGGGAGCAAGTGATGGGCAAAGTTACCGCTGCCGTCATGGCCTCAACGCTGGCACTCAGTACTTTAAGCCATGCAGCTGAAGTCGTCACAGGCGATCACTGGCACCTGGGTGAAGGCTCATCGCAGCGCAGCGTACAGAGCCACATGTTTGACGGTATCAGTTTAACCGAACATCAACGTCAACAGATGCGAGATTTAATGCAGCAGGCAAGACACGAACAGCCTCCTGTAAATGTTAGCGAAATGGAGACAATGCATCGTCTTGTCACCGCAGAGAAATTTGATGAAAGCGCTGTGCGCGCTCAGGCAGAAAAAATGGCACAAGAACAGGTTGCCCGCCAGGTTGAAATAGCCAGGGTCCGCAACCAGATGTATCGCCTGTTAACGCCCGAGCAGCAAGCGGTTTTAAATGAGAAACATGAACAACGAATGGAGCAACTGCGCGATGTAACGCAATGGCAAAAAAGCTCATCGTTGAATTTATTGAGTAGTAGCAACTCACGTTCCCAGTAGTAACCCTGTTTTCCTTGCCATAGACACCATCCCTGTCTTCCCCCACATGATGTGGGGGTTTTTTTTGCCCAAAATTTGTCACTCGGTTATTGCCTGACTGTTTTACTTCATCCGTTATACTAGCGGCATATCCTGGCAGGAGTGTTTATGAATCAAACCTATGGGCGACTGGTCAGTCGGGCGGCAATCGCTGCGACCGTGATGGCTTCTCTGTTACTTTTGATCAAAATTTTTGCGTGGTGGTACACCGGATCGGTCAGTATTCTGGCGGCATTGGTGGATTCCCTGGTCGATATCGCTGCGTCGCTAACCAATCTGTTGGTGGTGCGTTATTCGTTGCAGCCAGCAGATGATGAGCACACGTTTGGGCACGGGAAAGCTGAATCTCTGGCGGCGCTAGCGCAAAGTATGTTTATTTCCGGTTCGGCGTTGTTTTTATTCCTGACCGGGATTCAGCATCTCATCCAACCGACGCCGATGAAAGATCCGGGTGTCGGGGTAGTTGTCACCGTTATTGCGTTAATTTGTACTATCATTCTGGTCACGTTTCAGCGCTGGGTGGTGAAACGTACGCAAAGTCAGGCTGTACGGGCAGATATGCTTCATTATCAGTCTGATGTTATGATGAACGGTGCGATTCTCGTTGCGCTTGGACTGGCCTGGTATGGTTGGCATCGTGCGGATGCCTTGTTTGCGCTCGGGATTGGCATCTATATTTTATATAGTGCATTACGCATGGGGTATGAGGCAGTTCAATCCTTGCTGGATCGCGCCTTACCCGATGAGGAACGTCAGGAAATTATTGATATAGTGACGTCATGGCCAGGTGTCAGCGGCGCTCACGATCTTCGCACGCGGCAGTCAGGGCCGACCCGCTTTATTCAGATTCATTTGGAAATGGAAGATAATCTGCCGCTCGTTCAGGCGCATTTAGTGGCTGAGCAGGTGGAGCAGGCAATTTTACGGCGTTTCCCGGGATCGGATGTGATTATTCACCAGGATCCCTGTTCAGTCGTACCCAAGGAAGGCAAGATGTTTGAGCTTTCATAATTCGTTGTAAAAAGTGAGCCGGGCCAGCATTTTGTGTATAAATTACCACCATTTGGCCTGACCTGAATCAATTCAGCAGGAAGTGATTGTTATACTATCTGCATATTCGTTGGATCGTTTCGATATGCGGAATCGACTTCCGGCAGCAGATTTCATTTTGCATTCCAAAGTTCAGAGGTAGTCATGATTAAGAAAATCGGTGTGTTGACAAGCGGCGGTGATGCGCCGGGCATGAACGCAGCAATCCGTGGTGTTGTACGTGCAGCGTTAACGGAAGGACTGGAAGTCATGGGGATCCATGATGGCTACCTGGGTTTGTATGAAGACCGTATGGTCCAGCTTGACCGCTACAGCGTGTCCGACATGATCAACCGTGGTGGTACTTTCCTCGGTTCTGCTCGCTTCCCGGAATTCCGCGACGAAAATGTGCGTGCAGTGGCTATCGAAAATCTGAAGAAACGTGGCATCGACGCATTGGTTGTTATCGGTGGTGACGGTTCTTACATGGGTGCAAAACGCCTGACTGAAATGGGCTTCCCGTGCATCGGCTTGCCGGGCACTATCGACAACGATATTAAAGGCACCGACTACACCATCGGTTATTTCACCGCATTGGGTACCGTCGTCGAAGCGATTGACCGTCTGCGTGATACTTCTTCTTCTCACCAGCGTATCTCCATCGTTGAAGTGATGGGCCGTTACTGCGGCGACCTGACCCTGGCTGCAGCAATTGCCGGTGGCTGTGAATTTGTCGTGGTTCCGGAAGTTGAATTTAGCCGTGACGATCTGGTTGCTGAAATCAAAGCCGGTATCGCAAAAGGTAAAAAACACGCCATCGTAGCGATCACTGAGCACATGTGTGACGTTGATGAACTGGCACATTACATTGAAAAAGAAACGGGCCGTGAAACGCGCTCTACCGTACTGGGTCACATCCAGCGTGGTGGTTCTCCGGTTCCTTACGACCGTATTCTGGCATCCCGAATGGGCGCATATGCTATTGAACTGCTGCTGGCAGGTCATGGTGGTCGCTGCGTCGGTATTCAGAACGAGCAACTGGTTCACCACGACATTATCGACGCTATCGAAAACATGAAGCGTCCGTTCAAAGGTGACTGGCTGGACTGCGCGAAAAAACTGTACTGATTGTATTTTTTGCGCGCCAGATGGCGCTACGCTAATCAGGCCTACAGGTTGCAGAAACTTGTAGGCCGATAAGGCGTTAGCCGCCATCCGGCAATCCCTCAGATTTATTCCTCGAAGTTATAGCAAATCTTTTTTTATTCTTTAATGTTTGGATCGCTTTCTGGCACGCTTTGCTCATCACAACACCACATAAGAGAGCTGGGCGATGAACAAATGGGGCGTAGGGTTAACATTATTGCTGGCATCGACCAGCGTTCTGGCAAAGGATATTCAGTTACTTAACGTATCGTACGATCCAACACGTGAACTGTACGAACAGTACAACAAAGCATTCAGCGCACACTGGAAGCAGGAAACAGGCGATAACGTCGTTATCCGGCAGTCGCACGGCGGCTCTGGTAAGCAGGCGACCTCTGTCATCAACGGTATCGAAGCCGATGTCGTGACGCTGGCGCTGGCTTACGATGTGGATGCCATTGCTGAACGTGGCCGTATCGATAAAAACTGGATTACACGCTTGCCGGACAATTCTGCGCCTTACACCTCCACCATTGTCTTCCTGGTACGCAAAGGCAACCCAAAGCAAATTCATGACTGGAACGATCTGGTCAAACCGGGTGTGTCAGTGATTACTCCAAACCCGAAAAGCTCAGGCGGCGCACGCTGGAACTATCTGGCGGCATGGGGCTACGCTCTGCATCACAACAACAACGATCAGGCCAAAGCGCAGGACTTCGTCAAGGCACTGTTTAAAAACGTTGAAGTACTGGATTCCGGTGCGCGGGGCTCAACCAATACATTTGTTGAACGAGGGATTGGTGATGTGCTGATCGCCTGGGAAAACGAAGCGCTGCTGGCAACGAACGAGCTGGGTAAAGATAAATTCGAGATAGTCACCCCAAGTGAGTCTATCCTCGCTGAGCCGACCGTTTCCGTTGTCGATAAAGTCGTGGAAAAGAAAGATACCAAAGCGGTGGCAGAAGCTTACCTGAAGTATCTCTATTCCCCGGAAGGTCAGGAGATTGCGGCGAAAAACTACTATCGCCCGCGTGATGCTGACGTCGCGAAGAAATACGAAAGCGCATTTCCGAAACTGAAACTGTTCACCATTGATGAAGAGTTTGGCGGCTGGACGAAAGCGCAGAAAACGCATTTTTCTAACGGCGGTACCTTTGACCAGATCAGCAAACGCTAAAGGTTGAGGTCACGGCAGAACCCGGTGGCATAGCGCGACCGGGTTTTTTATTTGTCATCGTTTTGCGTTACTCTTGCGCCTCAATGGGATACAGGGAACGCGTAATGAAAAAAGCAGGTTATCTTTTACTGGCGGTTATTGTGGTCGCCGCCGCTGCGGGCATAGGGTACTGGAAATTCAGCGGTAACCCGGACGCGTTACGCCAGATAGTCCTTGAGCAATGCCTGCCACATCAGTTGCAGCAGCACAATCCCGCGCCGTGTACTGAAGTTAAACCCGATGCCGGATATGTGGTGTTCAAAGACCGAAACGGTCCGCTGCAATATCTGTTGATGCCAACCTACCGTATCAATGGCACGGAGAGCCCGATGCTGTTGGAATCTGGAACACCGAATTTTTTCTGGCTAGCCTGGCAGGCACGTAGTTTTATGAGTCAAAAATACGGTCAGGAGATCCCTGATAAGGCGGTATCGCTGACAATTAACTCACGTACCGGGCGTACGCAAAATCACTTTCACATTCATATCTCCTGCCTGCGACCCGACGTCAGAACGCAACTGGATGACAATATGGCGAAAATTAGCACTCGCTGGTTGCCATTGCCCGGCGGATTGCGCGGGCATGAATATCTGGCGCGTCGTGTGACGGAAAACGAACTGGCGCAGCGCAGCCCGTTTATGATGCTGGCTGAAGAGGTGCCGGATGCGCGTGAGCGGATGGGAAGCTATGCGCTGGCGATGGTGCGTCAAAGCGACGAATCCTTTGTCCTGCTGGCGACTCAGCGTGACCTGCTGTCGCTGAATCTCGCCTCTGCTGAGGAAATCCAGGATCATCAATGTGATATTCTGCGTTAGCCCCCCTTAATCTGGCGTTTACTCTCTTTGCCTGTCCCCGTATTCTTGTTGAAAAAAACAACAGGAGACAGGCATGTCGCTCTGGCTTTCACACCCTCTGTTTGTTCCCTCTCTGGTGGTCGGCGTCACCATTTTGCTTTGGGCGACGTCGCTGCTGCCGGAATTTATCACGGCGCTGCTGTTCTTTGCCGTGGCGATGGTGGCCAAAATCGCGCCACCGGATGTCATCTTTGGTGGCTTTGCCTCATCGGCGTTCTGGCTGGTCTTCAGTGGTTTTGTGCTGGGCATCGCGATTCGTAAAACGGGGCTGGCGGACCGGGCAGCGAGGGCATTGTCGTCAAGACTGACAGACTCCTGGCCATTAATGGTCGCGAGCGTGGTGCTATTGAGTTACGCGCTGGCGTTCGTCATGCCGTCTAACATGGGACGTATTGCGCTGCTGATGCCGATTGTGGCGGCGATGGCGAAACGGGCTGGAATTAACGACGGCACGCGCGCCTGGTATGGTCTGGCGCTTGCCGTCGGTTTTGGTACCTTCCAGCTTTCCGCCACGATCTTACCTGCTAACGTACCAAACCTGGTGATGAGTGGCGCAGCGGAAGGTTCCTGGGGTATCCACTTGAATTATCTTCCCTATTTGCTGCTGCATACACCCGTGTTGGGTTGGCTAAAAGGTGCGGTGCTCATTGGTCTTATCTGCTGGCTGTTTCCCGGCCAACCTCATGCGCCGCGCGATCTGACGCCGCCTGAACCAATGAGTCGTGATGAAAAACGTCTGGCCTGGATGTTAGCGGTGGTGCTGTTTCTGTGGGTCAGCGAAAGCTGGCATGGCGTGGGGCCGGCATGGACCGGGCTGGTGGCGGCGGTGATTACGCTGTTGCCGCGCGTAGGATTTATTAATGGCGAAGAATTTTCCAGTGGGGTGAATATCCGTACCTGCATTTACGTGGCGGGTATCCTGGGACTGGCCATCACCGTGACGCAGACCGGTATCGGTAGCGCGGTAGGCGAGGCGCTGTTACAGGTGATGCCGCTGGATGCGGACAAACCGTTTACCAGCTTCCTTGCATTGACCGGCATTACCACCGCACTCAATTTTATCATGACGGCGAACGGCGTTCCGGCACTGTATACCACACTGGCACAAAGTTTTTCAGATGCGACCGGCTTCCCGCTACTCTCGGTGATTATGATTCAGGTATTGGGCTATTCCACACCGCTATTGCCGTATCAGGCATCACCGATTGTGGTGGCAATGGCGTTAGGAAAAGTACCGGCAAGAGCTGGAATGCTGCTGTGTATCACGCTGGCGGCGGCAACGTATCTGATACTGCTGCCGCTGGATTATCTGTGGTTTAGCGTGTTGGGGAAATTATAGTTGTATCTGAATGTTAATTTTTTGTTTTGTGAGTGGGTGAATTGTATTATGCGCACCGATATTGGTTAATACCTGAGCGCATAATTGCGTGCTGGAAACTCAAGGATTGATTCATGGACAGATTGACCCCCATCCGCTGTTGGCCTGCCATCATCTCGATTGTTATTACGCTGACCATCTGGTTTGTTATCCCATGTCCAGCAGATGTTACCCCCGAGGCGTGGCATCTGCTGGCGTTATTTATCGGTACTATCGCGGCAATTATTGGTAAAGCCATGCCTATCGGCGCGATTGCGATTGTGGCAATTATGCTGGTAGCCATGACCGGCGTGACGCACCCCGGTAAACCCACCGCGGCGCTGAGCGATGCGTTAAGTGGTTTCTCCAACCAGCTTATCTGGCTGATCGGCATCTCGATTATGTTGTCGCAAAGCCTGTTGAAAACGGGGCTGGGCGCGCGTATCGGCTATGGGTTTATTGCGTTGTTTGGCAAAAGAACGTTGGGTATCGCCTGGGCGCTAACGCTGGCAGAAACGCTGATCGCACCCGTTACACCGAGCAATACCGCGCGCGGCGGCGGTATTATTCACCCGGTGATGCGGGCGATTGCGGAAAGTCTGGGCTCTCAACCCGGTGACAAAGAGAACGGTGCTACAGGTCGTTACCTGGCACTGGTGAACTACAACATTAACCCGATCAGTTCGGCGATGTTTATTACCGCTACCGCGCCAAACCCGCTTATTGTGAGTTTTTTGACCAAAGGGACGGATGGGGTGCTGAATATGACCTGGGGAATGTGGGCGATTGCGGCGCTTCTTCCGGCCGTTGTCTCACTGGTCGTGATGCCTATTGTCATCTGGTGGCTCTATCCGCCCGCTATTACACGCACACCGAATGCGCCAGAGTTTGCCCGGGAAAAACTGGGGGCACTCGGTCCGTTGTCGCTGGCTGAAAAAATCACCCTCGCGGTTTTCGCTTTGCTGCTCTGCCTGTGGGCAGGTGTTCCAGCGATGCTGATGGGCAGTACCTGGGCCGTTAACCCCACCAGCGCGGCGCTGATTGGCTTGTCTGTTCTGTTAGTGACAGGGGTATTGAGTTGGGACGATATCCTTAAATGCCGTGGTGCTTGGGATACGATAGTCTGGTTTGCCGCACTGGTTATGATGGCGGATTTCCTGAGCAAACTGGGTCTGGTGGGGTGGCTGGCGACGAGCGTTGGTAGTGCAATTGACCATCTCGGCGTGCACTGGAGTATCGCCACGCTGCTGCTGATCCTGCTTTATGTCTATTCACACTACTTTTTCGCCAGTACCACTGCACATATCACGGCCATGTTCGCGGCTTTCTTCGCTGCCGGATTAGGCCTCGGTGCTCCACCGGCGCTGCTCGGTCTGATGCTGGGCTTCTCCTCCTCGTTGATGATGTCGCTCACGCACTATGGTACAGGGACTGCGCCAATCATCTTTGGTTCGGGTTACGTTACACTGGCTGAGTGGTGGAAAACGGGACTGGTGATGAGTGTGGTCAACCTGACCATCTGGGGTGTTACGGGGGCCTTCTGGTGGCACTGGCTGGGATACTGGTAAAGCAGATATAAGAAGGGGAGCGATGCTCCCCTTTTAACAACTTAGGCCTGTTTAGCTGCTTCTGCTGCTTTAACGATGACGGCGAAAGCGTCTGCTTTCAGCGATGCACCGCCAACCAGCGCGCCGTCGATGTCCGGCTGAGCGAACAGTTCTGCGGCGTTAGCTGCGTTTACGGAACCGCCGTACTGAATGATCACTTGTTCAGCGATTTTCGCATCAGCTTTAGCAATGTGGTCACGGATGAATTTGTGGACTGCCTGAGCCTGAGCAGGCGTTGCAGATTTACCGGTACCGATAGCCCATACAGGTTCGTAAGCGATAACCACGCCTTCGAATGCTGCTGCGCCCTGAGTTTTCAGCACTGCGTCAATCTGGCGTGCGCAAACTTCTTCAGTTTTACCTGCTTCGTTTTCTGCTTCGGTTTCACCGATGCACAGAACCGGCGTCAGACCCTGCTCTTTCAGCACAGCGAATTTCTTCGCGATCAGCTCGTCAGACTCTTTGTGGTAAGTACGACGCTCAGAATGACCGATAATGATGTACTGCGCGCCGATATCTTTCAGCATTTCAGCGCTTGTTTCACCGGTGAATGCGCCAGACAGGTTCAGGTCAACGTTCTGCGCGCCCAGAATGATGTGGCTACCGGCAGCGGCGTGTTTCGCCAGGTCGATATACATTTCCGGCGGAGCGATTGCTACTGCACAGCCAGCAACGCCAGCCAGTTCTTTACGCAGGTTAGCAACCAGTTCGTTTACCATGTGGCGGCTGCCGTTCAGTTTCCAGTTACCCATCACTAAAGGATGTCGCATTTCATTTCTCCACGCTTGTCAGCGAATTAAGGAATATGGCCGCCCGTCAGGGCAGCATGGTCTGTGAAACAGTATAGAGATTGATCATCCCGAAGGCTTTGCTTTTTGTCATTTATTCGACCCTTCGAGGTTTTCAGATAGTGCCAGCTTAATCGGTTCAACAGCGAAGGTCAGCCCCTTTTCGCCGTTATCTGCAACAACATAGCGAATTGCGCCTTCCGTTTCGGCGTAATAGTGCTTACCTTTGCCGGCAGCGAGCAGTTTTTGCAGCTTTTTCTGACTCTGTTCTTTCGTCAACAACGGCGCGACGGTGCGTATGACGGCGGTCATGTATTCCAGCGCTTTCGCTTTGGCCGCCTTTTGTTCTGGCCCCTGAATCGGCAGCCAGGTTATCTGCATACTTTTGATTTTTAAGGTGCCGCGCTCAAGGGCGGAGGACGCATACAGGTTTTCATTGATTTTACTGGCGGCACGGGTGAGATTTGCCCGATCGCGGCTGCTGTCGATGGCACGGAATTCATTCAGAATAAGCTTCGGATTCTGCGTATTAAAGTTTTCGCGAAACTGGCTAATCGACAGGTCAAAGGTCGGCGCGCCCGCCAGTAAATAGGGGGCCGTGGTTGCCGTCGATGGTTCTTCCGCCAGCGCCGCTGTATTCACGGACATGACTGAAAACAATAATAAAAACAGAGTCAATCCTTGCTTCATCAATCGTACCTTTTATTCTTACTGCTCACGATTAAAACGGTAACCGCCGGGCTTGTCAAAAGGGTAAACTGTTCTGGAAGGTAATAATAAAGGAATCTACATGACCATACAGCAGTGGTTATTCTCATTTAAAGGGCGTCTTGGACGCCGTGATTTCTGGATTTGGATCGGTCTGTGGATTGTCGGGATGCTGGTTTTGTTTTCGCTGGCGAGTAAACAATTGCTCGATATCCAGACGGCGGCATTTTGTCTGGTCTGTTTGCTGTGGCCGACGGCTGCAGTCACAGTAAAACGTCTGCATGATCGGGGGCGCTCCGGCGCGTGGGCGTTCCTGATGATTCTTGCATGGATGCTGCTGGCCGGAAACTGGGCAGTATTGCCCGGTGTCTGGCAATGGGCGGTAGGCCGCTTTGTACCGACGCTGATTCTGGTGGGTATGCTTATCGATCTGGGCGCGTTCGTTGGCACCCAGGACGCAAATAAATACGGTAAGGACACGCAGGACGTAAAATACAGAGCTGACTCGTAGGCCGGATAAGCGTGAGCGCCATCCGGCAAGCCCTTACCAGTAATGTTCAGCGGTCATATGGCCCGGTCGACGGCGCAGATGTTTGGTCATCTGCCGGGTTTCTTTCAGCAGTTGCTGCGTGTCGCGTACCATTTGCGGGTTACCACAGAGCATCACATGACTGGTTGCTGTATCCATGGGTAGCCCCACCGCAGTTTCCAGCGCGCCGCTTTCAATCAACGCCGGAACTCGCCCGGTTAATGAACCTGCGGCGGTTTCACGGCTGACAACCGTCTGGATACGTAATTTACCTTCGTAGCGTTTTTCCAGGTCCTGCATTAACGGCAGATAGCTTAAATCGGCGGCATAGCGGGCGGCATGGACCAGCACCAGATTTTTAAAACGGTCCAGATCTTTGCCCAACTGCAGAATCGATAAATATGGGCCGATAGCGGTGCCGGTTGCCAGCATCCACAGCGTGTCGCAATCGGGGACTTCATCCAGCACGAAGAAACCGGCTGCTTCGCTCACGACCTGTACTTCGTCGCCAGGTTTCAGTGCGGCCAGACGGGGGCTGAGTTTTCCGTCAGGAACCGTCACCAGATAGAACTCTAAATCGGGGTTATCAGGCGCATTCACGTAGGAATAGGCACGCTGGACGCGCTCGCCGTCGATTTCGAGGCCGAGCTTGGTAAATTGGCCTGCCGTGAAGGGAAGAACCGGAGCTCGCACGGTCAAACTAAATAAGGCATCGGTCCAGTTCTGTACCTTAGTGACTTTGCCTGTTACCCAATCTGCCATGGTTTTCTCCTGTCTGCTGTGATTGCCTTATCTTCGTTCGTTGCACGAAAGATTTCCAGCCCAGATGGGCTGGAAGGCTCTATTGATCAAATCAATTACAGGATATGCGTCTGTACATCCGGATCTTTGCGATCGAGGTAGTGGATGGACTGAATACGACGGATCGTACGTGATTTCCCACGGATCAGCAGTGTTTCGGTGGTGGCAATATTACCTTTGCGGCTAATCCCTTCCAGCAGATCGCCTTTGGTGATCCCGGTTGCTGAGAAAATAACGTTGTCGCTGCGGGCCATTTCATCCAGACGCAGCGCTTTACCTGCCTCAATACCCATCGCGGCGCAGCGAGCCAGCTCCTGTTCGCCGATACGACGGTTCTCTTCGCTGTCACCTTTGACGTCATGGCGAGCCAGCAGACGGCCTTGCATGTCGCCATCCAGTGCGCGGATAACGGCGGCAGAGACGACACCTTCTGGTGCGCCACCAATGCCATACAGCACGTCAACTTCACTGTCTGGCATACAGGTCAGAATCGACGCGGCCACGTCGCCATCGGGAATCGCGAATACGCGAACGCCCAGCGCCTGCATTTCGGCGATGGTTTCATCGTGGCGTGGTTTCGCCAGAATGGTGACGGTCAGTTCGCTCAGCGGTTTGTTGAGCGCGCTGGCGACATTACGCAGGTTCGCTTCCAGCGACAGATTCAGGTCGATTGAACCTTTGGCACCAGGGCCGACAATCAGCTTTTCCATGTACATGTCCGGCGCGTTCAGGAAGCAACCCTTGTCGCCGACAGCCAGTACCGCCAGTGCATTCGCCTGGCCCATTGCTGTCATACGTGTACCTTCGATGGGATCGACTGCAATATCAACAGCATCGCCGAGACCGGTTCCGACTTTTTCACCGATAAACAGCATCGGTGCTTCATCGATCTCGCCCTCGCCAATCACGATGGTGCCGTCAATGTTGACCTGGTTGAGCATAATACGCATGGCGTTCACGGCCGCGCCGTCAGCGGTGTTTTTATCGCCGCGACCCAACCATTTATAGCCAGCCAGTGCAGCCGCTTCGGTCACGCGTGAAAATTCAATGGCAAGTTCTCGTCTCATTGCAAACTCGTAGCAGAAAGGAATGGCGCGAAGTGTAGCACAGGGGAGGGGGCGAGATTATTGATGTGTGTGCGGGGTTGCCCCGCACGGAGATATAGCCGGATGGCGACGCTAACGCGTCTTATCCGGCCTACGTCAGTTTCGTATCAGTAGGCCGTACCACCCGGCAATGATGTATTACTCTTCGTGATCTTCCCACGCCAGAGCGCGTTTGACTGCTTTTTTCCAGCCGCTGTAACGGAAGTTACGTTCGGTGGTTTCGATGCCAGGGCGGAACTCACGCTCAATGACCGCTTTTTCCTGCAGCTCATCCAGATTCTGCCAGAAGCCGACAGCCAGACCGGCCAGATATGCCGCACCCAGCGCAGTCACTTCGCGAACTTCCGGGCGCTCAACGCGTGTGCCGAGAATGTCAGACTGGAACTGCATCAGGAAGTTGTTGGCTACCGCACCGCCATCCACGCGCAGCGCGTGCAGACGAATACCGGAGTCCGCCTGCATCGCTTCCAGCACGTCACGCGTCTGATAAGCGATAGACTCAAGCGTAGCACGGATGATGTGGTTGGAGTTTACGCCACGGGTCAGGCCGAAGATGGCGCCACGTGCATACGGGTCCCAGTATGGTGCGCCCAAGCCAGTGAACGCCGGAACAACATATACGCCGTTGGTGTCTTTCACTTTGGTGGCGAAATACTCTGAGTCGAATGCATCGCTGATGAGTTTCATCTCATCACGCAGCCACTGGATGGACGCACCCGCCATGAACACGGCACCTTCCAGCGCGTAGTTCACTTCCCCGGTCGGGCCACAAGCGATAGTGGTCAGCAGCCCATTTTCTGACTTAACGGCTTTCTCGCCGGTATTCATCAGCATGAAGCAGCCAGTACCGTAGGTGTTCTTCGCCATCCCTTCCTTCACGCACAGCTGGCCGA
Source organism: Citrobacter sp. Igbk 16 (assembly GCF_028069755.1). NCBI lineage: Bacteria > Pseudomonadati > Pseudomonadota > Gammaproteobacteria > Enterobacterales > Enterobacteriaceae > Citrobacter > Citrobacter sp. Igbk 16. The sequence continues at coordinate 75,129 of NZ_JANEWJ010000014.1, forward strand.
AAAGTGCAGCCTGCTGGTCACCCGCGATACCGGAGATAGGAATACGTGTGCCGCCTTTACCGCCAATGTTGGTCTGGCCATAGACTTCAGAAGAACGGCGAACTTCCGGCAGCATTGCACGCGGAATGTCCAGCGCGTCCAGCATCTTGTCGTCCCAGTCCAGGGAATGGATGTTGAACAGCATGGTACGTGAGGCGTTGGTGTAATCCGTGACGTGTACGCGTCCCTGAGTCATTTTCCAGATAAGCCAGGTGTCTACGGTACCGAACAGCAGCTCGCCGCGACGGGCGCGCTCACGCGAGCCTTCTACGTGGTCGAGGATCCACTTCACTTTGGTACCGGAGAAATACGGGTCAATGACCAGACCGGTGTTGTTACGGATGTACTCTTCCATACCGTCGCGCTTGAGCTTCTCGCAGATATCTGCGGTACGACGACACTGCCACACAATGGCGTTATAGATCGGCTTACCGGTTTCACGTTCCCAGACAATGGTGGTTTCACGCTGGTTGGTAATACCGATCGCTGCAATTTCATCGGAACTGATATCGGCTTTCGCCAGCACTTCTACCAGCGTGGAGCTTTGGGTCGCCCAAATTTCCATTGGGTCGTGTTCTACCCAGCCTGCTTTCGGATAGATTTGCTCGAATTCGCGCTGTGAAACGCTAACGATATTCGCATCGTGGTCCATTACGACCGCGCGGGAGCTGGTGGTGCCCTGGTCGAGCGCAACGATATATTTTTTTTCAGTCATCATTTTTGTCCCGTAGTCACATTACTGCGAAGCTTTTTGTTGAGTGTTGGTCGCAACGTCTTTTTCTTCAATCGCGCAGACATCACACGGTAAATGGCGACCAATCAGTTTGCGATATGCCCATGCGCCCAGAATTGCGCCGGTAATCGGGCCAAACACGGGGACCAGGAAGTAAGGGATATCACGACCACCCGTGAAGGCAATCTCGCCCCATCCTGCCATCCAGGCGAAGAGTTTCGGTCCGAAGTCACGTGCCGGGTTCATCGCAAAACCGGTCAGTGGACCCATGGATGCACCAATAACGGCAATCAGTAAGCCGATCAGCAGCGGTGCCAGTGGACCACGCGGTACACCATTACCATCATCGGTCAGTGCCAGAATCAGCCCCATTAGAATAGCGGTAATGACCATTTCAACCGCGAAGGCCTGCACAAAATTGATATGCGGGTTTGGATAGGTGGAGAAAGTACCTGCCAGATTGAGGCTTTCTACACTACCGCGCACGATATGGTTCGTTTGTTCGAAATCGATGAAAAGATTGTAATAAAGCCCGTAAACCAATGCCGCTGCGCAAAAGGCGCCAGCAATTTGAGAAATAATAAAAGGAACGACTTTGCGTTTGTCAAAACACGCAAACAGCCATAGTGCGATTGTGACTGCTGGATTCAGGTGTGCGCCAGAAACGCCTGCTGTCAGATAGATAGCCATGGCTACCCCCAGACCCCAGATGATACTGATTTCCCACTGACCAAAAGTAGCACCAGCCACTTTGAGTGCAGCGACACAACCCACACCGAAGAAAATCAACAACCCGGTACCGAGGAATTCAGCAATGCACTGGCCTTTCAAGGTTGATGTTTGACTCATAATCGGATCCTGAAGAGTTTAATGTTTATTGTATGCGAGAAGGTCACTGACATCCCCGGAGCCGGTAGGCACACTGTTAATTTATCGTTAACGCTCAAAAACGAGAAATATCGAAATTAAAATGTGTGTACTCCATCAACAAAATGAGCGTTTTCGCGCCATTGAGCGGTATTTGTTATACAAAAATAGTGTGAGCTGAATCATTTCACCGATCATCCTGTTAACACTTAAGAGTTATGACAGTTATGTCACCAGGACAAAGATTAAAAGTGTTGCAAACCGCAATCTGCGCGGGATGCCGCTGGACAGGGATGACGCGGCTTCATACAATCGGTGTTAAGTAGTGTGCGCTCGTTTTTATTAAGGCGTCGCCGGTTATCGGGACGAGGATTTTTATCCATCAACGCCTTGCAATTCAGGAGAGGTATGACGATGTCATTAGAAGTGTTTGAGAAACTGGAAGCAAAAGTACAGCAGGCGATTGATACCATCACGCTGTTGCAGATGGAAATCGAAGAGCTGAAAGAAAAGAATAACTCACTGTCGCAGGAAGTTCAGTCTGCACAGCAGCAGCGTGAAGAACTGGAGCGTGAGAACAACAGCCTGAAAGAACAGCAGAGTGGCTGGCAGGATCGTCTGCATGCCCTGCTGGGTCGTATGGAAGAAGTCTAATTCTGATTTCTTTAAAAAGGCATCCATTATGGATGCCTTTTTACTATGTAGACTTTAGGATATCGTAACTCTCAAATTTCAAAGAATACGATATGACAAAAAGAAGCGATATTATTGATAATTCTGATCGATTGATCACCAGAGATATTAGATATGGCCTTATCTATACAGAGAATCTAGGTTGGCTTGATCTGGGCCACGCTAATCCGGAAGGCGCTGAAAGATTATGGTTTGAAATGATAAAGCCTCGTGGCGGTGATAGTGAATTTTATGAAGTAAATTATCATCAAAGTATGTCCAAAAGCATTCATGGCCTAAATATAAATACTGGTGTTTATCGTAGATTTATGGTGCGACGAGGATTGCAGGATCGAACACTGAAAGGTGTTGCTTTATCGATATTCTTAAGTACGTCACATCGTTTTGAGTCCTTACAGGATTTTTGGCCTTACGTTTATTTAACTGATAGTGGCTATAGTGCTGAAGATTTGGTATCGAATTTGTTTGGTTTTTACCAAGCTGTAAATTATGCAGATTACACTTCTTATCTTCAGATATGTCCGAAAGAAAAGGCTTATCGTATCTGGGACTTTTATGGGCCTGTTGGTGAGTTTAAAAATAAAAGCGTTATTCCGTTATTATTTCCTGACCCAATAGATAAAGATAAGAAACATGAACCTTATTCAGGGGAACTACCTTTATTTATGGATGTAATAGAACCTGTTGCGAATCCAAATTATGTTCGGGAACTCCATATATGAAGTTTCGAAGGTTAGGTGCTATTATTGCGTTTATGTTTTTTTCTGCGCTGCTTTATTGTTATTTCATGGTGAGTGTCTTTACAAAAAAATGCTATACGCAGCATGATTTATTAGTTTATCAGCTGTTAACGCCGAAATTTCTTAAACAGGCGCCAAGGGTATCCAGCGACTGGTTTTTTGTAAGTGATACAGATGAGGGGAGCCAGCTTCAACGCAGTGAAATCGTTTTTACGGGGGTACCTAAGAATGATGTTCTCAGGGCAGAAGAAAGATTAAACGCATACGTTGAATCTTATCCTGCAAGTCGTGAGATGATGAGTGTCGTTGTTGAAGCAAGCGCTGGAAATTATAATGTTAAAGTTATTCACTACGAATCGGATGAATGAAGAAAATAAAAGGCCATCAACTTGCTGATGGCCTTTTTTGCTTACTCGATATCGAGCGGGTCTTCGGAAAGAATTATCCCGGTATTGTCGGCGTACAAGTGGTCGCCGGAAAAGAACGTCACGCCGCCAAAATTGACGCGCACATCGCTTTCCCCAATGCCTTCACCTGCAGCACCAACCGGAATAGCGGCAATCGCCTGAATGCCGATGTCCAGCTCTTCCAGATCGTCTACCTGGCGTACTGAGCCGTAGATGACCAGACCTTCCCATTCATTCTGTACTGCCAGACGAGCCAGTTCGGCATCGACCAGCGCACGACGGACAGAACCGCCACCATCGACCAGCAGAATACGACCACGGCCGTTTTGTTCGAGCAGATCGTACAGCAACCCGTTGTCCTCGAAACATTTTACCGTGATGATTTGTCCGCCAAACGACGACCGTCCTCCAAAGTTAGAGAACAGCGGTTCCACGACGTTGACATCTTCCTGATAGATGTCACAAAGCTCGGATGTATCGTATTTCATAGGCTTAACGTTCAGTTGCTGCGAGAATTTTTAGTATATCGCGCTATGTGTACTGTTGGCAAAATCATCAATTGTTAATTGATATTTGTCAGTTATGCAGACCACTGACTTAAGAAAATTCCAACAACAAACAGCAAGTTAGTCAACAGTGCTGCTTTTACGGTGCGTTCCAGCATTGGGCGCATTGCCGTCGGGTCCATTTCACGCATCACGTAGCGCGCCTGTTTAATCAGCAGCGGTGCGGCGAGGATAAAGAGCCATCCCCATAAACTTTGCAGCGAGAACAGGTTAAACAGCGCCAGACAGACCAGCGTGCCCATCAGCAGGCAGGCATGGTAGCGGCGGGCATTAACCGCACCTAAGCGCACCACCAGCGTGTTTTTGCCATTCTCTCTGTCGCTGTTGATATCGCGCAGGTTGTTAACGTTGAGTACGGCAGTTGCCAGCAGGCCGCAGGCGGTTGCCGGCAGAATTAACGCCGGAATCAGCGTATGCGCCTGCAGGTACCAGCTCCCCATCACGCTGAGCCAGCCGAAGAAGACCAGCACGGAAATATCACCCAGACCGATATACCCGTATGGACGATTACCGACGGTATAGGTGATAGCGGCGATAATCGACAGGCCGCCCAGAATCAGGAAGCCGACAAAATCCGCCAGTGTGTGGCATGCCACCGCTACCAGTGCCAGACCGGACAGGCAGATTAAGACCACAGTGACGATCAGCGCACGCTTCATCTCCTGCTGGGTAATAACGCCTTTTTGCATGCCACGCAGCGGTCCGATGCGGTCGGGCTTGTCGCTGCCTTTAACAGCATCGCCATAGTCGTTAGCGAGATTGGACAGGATTTGCAGTAGCCCTGCGGTAATTAATGCCAGCAGAGCCACCAGCGGATCGAAATATCCTTGCCACCATGCTAATGCCGTACCGACGATGATCGCCGCGAAGGCGAGCGGTAAGGTCTTAGGTCGTAAACTTTCCAGCCAGGCTTGTGAGCGGCTAATTTGTTGTTGTTCAGTCATATTTAGCGCCAATAAAAATGGGGCTTTATCAGCCCCATCAACAGTGATGAAAATGCATTGAACGCGATTATAGGATAAAACGGCTCAGATCTTCATCTGCGACCAGCGCATCCAGATGTTTGCTCACATATTCGGCATCAATTGTGATGCTTTGACCGTTTAAATCGCTCGCATCATAGGAAATATCTTCCATCAGACGCTCGAGAACGGTATGCAGACGACGCGCACCGATGTTTTCGGTGGTTTCGTTAACCTGCCAGGCCGCTTCGGCAATGCGTTTAATACCCGATTCGGTGAAGTTGATGTCCACACCTTCGGTTGCCATCAGCGCTTTGTACTGCACAGTGATAGAGGCATTCGGTTCGGTCAGAATGCGTTCGAAATCGCTGGTGGTCAGTGCTTGCAGCTCCACACGGATCGGCAGACGACCCTGCAGTTCCGGGATCAGGTCAGACGGTTTAGCCACCTGGAATGCGCCGGAGGCGATAAACAGGATGTGATCGGTTTTCACCATACCGTGCTTGGTCGAGACGGTGCAGCCTTCAACCAGCGGCAGCAGGTCGCGCTGCACGCCTTCACGGGAAACATCCGGGCCGGAGGATTCGCCACGCTTACAAATTTTGTCGATTTCGTCGATAAACACGATCCCGTGCTGCTCAACGGCGTCGATAGCTTCCTGTTTCAGCTCTTCCGGATTGACCAGTTTGGCTGCTTCTTCTTCAATCAGCAGCTTCATCGCGTCTTTGATTTTCAGCTTACGCGGTTTTTGTTTCTGGCCGCCCAGGTTCTGGAACATGGACTGTAGCTGGCTGGTCATCTCTTCCATTCCCGGAGGCGCCATAATCTCTACGCCCATCGGTGCGGCAGCGAGATCGATTTCAATCTCTTTATCGTCCAACTGGCCTTCACGCAGTTTTTTACGAAATGCCTGACGCGCAGCAGAAGGTTCCTGAGGCTGCTCTGACTGTCCCCAGTTATTTTTGGCTGGCGGGATCAGTACATCGAGAATACGTTCTTCTGCCATTTCTTCTGCGCGGAAGCGGTTTTTCTCAATCGCCTGAACGCGAACCATTTTGATGGCGGCATCGGTCAGATCGCGGATGATGGAGTCAACTTCTTTACCCACATAGCCGACTTCAGTGAATTTCGTTGCTTCCACTTTGATGAATGGCGCATTGGCCAGTTTTGCCAGACGGCGGGCGATCTCGGTTTTACCGACACCGGTTGGGCCAATCATCAGAATGTTTTTCGGTGTGACTTCATGGCGCAGTTCTTCGTTGAGCTGCATGCGGCGCCAGCGGTTACGCAGTGCAATCGCCACGGAACGCTTCGCGTTATCCTGGCCGATGATGTGCTTGTTCAGTTCGCTGACAATTTCGCGTGGGGTCATTTCAGACATGGGGGATCCTTACGCTTTGGAGTTCAATTCTTCGATGGTATGGAAGTGGTTGGTATAAATGCAGATATCCCCTGCAATATCCAACGCTTTCTCAGCAATTTCGCGTGCGCCAAGCTCGGTGTTTTCCAGCAGAGCGCGTGCTGCAGCCTGGGCGTAGGGACCGCCGGAGCCGATGGCAATCAGATCGTTTTCTGGCTGAATGACGTCACCGTTACCGGTGATGATGAGCGATGCCGTTTCATCTGCAACGGCCAGCAACGCTTCGAGTTTGCGCAGCATACGGTCGGTACGCCAGTCTTTAGCCAGCTCAACGGCGGCCTTAACCAGGTGACCCTGGTGCATTTCCAGTTTGCGTTCAAACAGTTCAAACAGTGTGAATGCATCCGCAGTACCACCCGCAAAGCCCGCAATGACTTTGTCGTTGTACAGACGGCGGACTTTTTTCACGTTGCCTTTCATTACGGTGTTACCCAGTGTGGCCTGACCATCACCGGCGATTACCACATGGCCGTTACGGCGTACGCTTACTATTGTTGTCACGAGCAGACCCCTTGGTTACAAATGCAGAATACAGGCCCCGCACAGGTGTACGGGGCGTAATGCAAGTATAGATGGGGGAGATTTTGGGGGTTTCAACCCCCAGTGGCGAGTCGAATGCAGTTTGTATGGCCGGCAACTTTCAGGCGGCTGATGGTGTTGTCGGCATTTTCCTTGCCTTTCACCGGGCCAATCACCACGCGATTCCAGCCGTTGTTGGTGGTAATGCGGGAGTTGAAGCCCTCAAAGGCCAGTTGAGCACGCACGGTTTCTGCCTGCTCAGCCCCTTTGAATGATCCGCACTGAACCATCCAGCGGCGTTCATCTTTTTTCTCTGCCGTCTGTTTTGGCGGCTGAGTCTCATTCGTTATTGGCGCGGCCGGTTGCGTTTTAGGCTGTGCGGCAGTGGTGTGTGCTGGCGTCTGCAACAGATCCTGGTACGGCTGCTGGGCCGCCGGTTTTGGCTGCGCTTTCGGCTGTTGTACCGGTGCGGCTTGTGCCGTACGCGTTTGTGGCTGCTGGTACGGCTGTTCCGTCGCCCGTGGGCGCGGTTGCTGCGCCTGCTGCTGCGCGTTGTTCCACTGTTGCTGTTGCACCTGACGCTGACGCTGCAGCGTTTGCTGGCGCTGTTCAGGCGTTTGTTCGTTCCACGGTACTTCGTTGAGCTGTGTCGGCTGTTGACGCATATCTGCCTGCATTTGCGCCAGCAACTGGCGCTGCTCATTGGTCAGCTGATCGGCGTTAAGCACTTCGCCGCCTGCAGACGGTTCGGTAGGCGCACGTACGCCAGGCTGACGGCTTTCCAGCTCTTTGATATAGCGCCAGCGTTCTTCCGGTTTAGGCGGGATGCCATTACCGGTGACTTTCTGGCTTTGCAGCGTCTCGGACTCTTCTTTCTTGTGATGCGTAATGAAGTACAGACCACCGATAAAGGTCACGAGTACGGCTGCAGCAATAGCGACCATCGCGGGGGATACCGCTGGCGTACTGCGTTGCTTTTTCCGTGATGTGCTCTTTTTGCGCCGCGAAGGTGCCGGTTGGCCGCGACGTACATAATCTCGTTGTGCCACTATCGTTTCGCTGTATTTATTCGTTCGTCAGCCCGCCATGTTACTTAAGCGACGGGCCTTTGACCAGACAGGGGAGTCCGAAAGCACTTTACTTTACGTCAGTGCCCGGGTAGTGCCCCGAATTATGAGCTCACAGTCCAGTAAACGTGAACCACTGCTGACGTTCTGTCCTTGAAGCTGATCGAGCAGTAACAGCATAGCTTCGCGTCCGATATCGAAACGCGGCTGTGCGACGGTTGTCAGGGGTGGATCACAAAATTCCGTCAGTGAAATATTATCGAAGCCAATGATAGATAAATCATCCGGTACTTTTAAGCCCTGACGTTTGGCGTAAGAGAGCGCGCCAAGCGCCATCACATCGCTGTGACAAAAGACCGCGGTTGGAGGTTGCGGTAGCTCAAGCAGCTGTTTTAACGCGTTAGCGCCCGCTTCATAGGTGAAATCACCGCGCGCGATGAAGTGTGGATCGACGGTAATTCCACTGCGGCGTAGTGCCTGAACATAGCCTTGCAGACGGTAGTGGCACAGCGGCATATCCTCTGGCCCGGCAATACAACCAATGCGCTTATGCCCCAGCTCCAGCAGGTAATTCATCGCGTTAAAAGCAGCAGTGAGGTTATCAATGTGAACGGTAGGCAGTTCCAGCTCTGGCGCAAATTCGTTGGACATGACCATTGGCGGTAAATTGCGCTGTTCTTCCACGCTGGCGTCAAATGGCAGTCGTGAGCTGAGCAGGACCATGCCATCTATCTGCTTGGTAATAATGAGGTTAAGAAAGGTCTTTTCCTGCTGATTCTGGTGCGCGCAATCGCCGATAAGTACCAGGTAACCTTGTTCTGCGGCAGTGACTTCTATGCCACGAATCACTTCGCTAAAAAAGGGATCGCAGATATCCGGCACAATCACCAGAATGGTACGTGATTCATTTCGTTTAACGTTCCGTCCCATCGACTGGGGTAAATATCCCACTTCCAGGGCGGCCTGTTCGACCCGATTACGGGTGGACTGAGAGACTTTGTCTGGGTTCATTAATGCGCGGGATACGGTTGCCGTTGAGACTTTCGCCTTCAGAGCAACATCTTTCATCGTAGCGGCGGCAACCTGCTTATTCGGTTTCACTCTTTCTCCTCGCCAGGGTGCAGCTGGCACAGACCTGTCCCTGGATAACCTTCATCTGAAACATTTTTATCAGATAGTTAATGGAAGCGGTTACAGAATTTTCATAAAAAGTGTGATGGATCTTTAATTTTACGATCCGCCTCGCATCATGAGGGGTTATCCCTCGATGGGATCGACATCCAACACCCATTTCACCTTACGTGCATCGGGTAGCGTATTTATCAACGCCAGCGTTCCGCTGACGATATGCTGTAGGCGAATGCGTGACGGATGTTGCAACAAAATTTGCCAGCGATAGCGACCGCCACGTTTGGGGGCCAGCGCCGGAACCGGGCCGAGTACCCAGAGTTTGTCATCAGCTAATGGGCTGGCCTGAATCAGGTTTCGCAGCTGTTGTAAGAACATCGGCGCATGCTGATTGTTATGATCTTCTGCCCGCACGATCACGTGGCTGGTCCACGGCGGTAACTGTAACGTTTGCCGTTCGGCCAGCGCCTGTTCGGCAAATGCGTCATAACCTTTATACAGCAAGGTTTGCAGTAGCGGATGTTCAGGATGGTGCGTTTGCAGCACCACTTCGCCTTGTTTCCCGGCGCGCCCAGCTCGTCCAGAAACCTGGGTATAAAGTTGGGCGAAACGTTCAGCCGAACGGAAATCGGCAGAGAACAGCGCCCCGTCAACATCCAGCAGTGCAACCAGCGTGACATCCGGAAAATGGTGTCCTTTCGCCAGCATTTGTGTACCGATCAGAATGCGAGCGCCGCCGCGATGGACTTCTGCCAGGTGCTGCTCCAGCGATCCCTTACGGCTGGTGGTGTCGCGATCGATACGCGAAATTGGCACGCCGGGGAAAAAGGGTGCCAGAGCTTGTTCCAGTTGCTCGGTGCCGAGTCCTACCGGCACCATGTGCGTAGAGCCGCAGGAGGGGCACTGGCGCGGTATCGGGCGCTGGCTATCGCAGTGGTGGCAGCGCAGGTGATGCTGCGCCTGATGCAGCGTGTAGTAGTGATCGCAGCGTGGGCATTCGGCAATCCAGCCACAGTCGTGACACAGTAGCGCAGGCGCAAAACCCCGACGATTAAGAAACAAAATTACCTGATTATCTGCTTGCAGATGCTGGCGCATGCGGGTGATCAGCGCCGGAGCCAGTCCGGCCTGCACCTGCTGACCCTTTAAATCCAGCACGTGCTGAGTGGCAGGGCGTGCGTTTCCGGCTCGGCGCGTCAGGCGCAGCATGCGGTATTTGTTCTGCCGCACGTTGCACAACGTTTCCAGCGCGGGGGTGGCTGAACCGAGAATAATCGGGATCTGCTCGCTGTGGGCGCGGTAAACCGCCAGATCGCGGGCATGGTACCGCCAGCCTTCCTGTTGCTTGTAAGAGCTGTCATGCTCTTCGTCGATGACAATGACGCCAAGATTTTTAAACGGCGTAAACAGCGATGAGCGCGTGCCGATGACTATTGCCGCTTCGCCATTTTTTGCTTTCAGCCATGCCGAAAGACGTTCGCTGTCATTTAAACCCGAGTGCAGGACTTCGACCGGGGCATTGAAGCGTTCGCGAAAGCGGGCAATGGTTTGTGGCGTCAGGCCAATCTCCGGCACCATTACCAGTGCCTGTTTGCCCTGGGCGAGAACATTTTCCAACACGCTTAAATAGACTTCTGTTTTACCGGAACCCGTCACACCTGCGAGCAACCAGGCGCTAAAACTGTCCGACGCGCTATGAATGGCCCCAACGGCGGTAGCCTGTTCCGTGTTCAGGCGCAGTCGTTCACCAGAGACGGCGTAGTGGGTACGCCAGTCGCTGAAACCAGGCGTTTCGCTCGCCAGGGAGCACAGGCCTTTTTTACGTAGCGCCTGCAATGCAGCATCGTTAAATTCAAGTTCGGCCACCTGGTCGCGCCAGATTTTTCCCTGCCGAAGCGCAGCCAGCGCCTGTTGCTGCTTTGGAGAGCGCTTCAGACTGTTGAGGTCAATGACCTGGCCTTCTTCGGTGGCGAACCAGTACCACATGGGCGTGTTGGCGGCGGGTCTGCCCTGGCGCAACAGGATCGGCAGGGCATGGAACAGCACATCGCCAATGGGATGATGGTAGTAATCAGCAGCCCACAGCAGTAAACGCCAGACGGAGGTCGAATAGACCGGTTCGCTGTCCAGTACCTCGCGAACGGCTTTCAATTCGTTGAGCGGTAACTCACTTTGCTCGCTGACTGACAGGACTATACCGACGCGCTCCTGTTGCTTGCCAAAGGGCACGCGTACGCGACACCCGGCTTTGGCGCTCATACCTTCCGGCAGGAGATAGTCAAAGGTACGAGGTAGCGGAACGGGTAAGGCAACATGCGCAACGGGCATTGAATCATCCTGACTTGAAATCTGGCGGGTTAGTATACACATTAGTGAAGGGTAGAATGCGGATCAGTTTGCATGAGCAGGTTAATTTCTGTATGATTCGCCGCCTTTGATGCAAATTGATTGCGTCAAATAATGACCATTACCCGAGAATTTCAGGCTGTTGATGCAGTGTGAAAGGTGACGGGGAATAATTAACATCGCGTGGTGTCTGGCGTTAGGGCTGGAAGAGCGACGCGGCCTTAAACCGAGGTTTTCCCATGAAAAAAGATATTCACCCGAAATACGAAGAAATTACTGCAAACTGCTCTTGCGGTAACGTCATGAAAATCCGCTCTACCGTCGGTCACGATCTGAACCTGGACGTGTGCGGTCAGTGCCACCCGTTCTATACTGGCAAGCAGCGTGATGTTGCTACCGGTGGCCGTGTTGATCGCTTCAACAAGCGTTTCAACATCCCGGGCAGCAAATAAGTTCCTGCTGTCAGAAAAAAGCGCCTTATGGCGCTTTTTTTGTATCTGTACTTGATAATAAAATTTATATTGATGTATTGAATAATATTTCATATTTAATAAATGAAACAGTGTTTTTATTTTTTATGATAAAATATTCCTACTGGTGATCTTCGTCATTTTTATCTTCCGTTCTTTGCCACTCATGACAATTCCTGGCAAAATTTCAAAGGTTTATCCCCTCTTTCTAAAATACACTTTCGCAGAAATATAAAATTATCCTTACGTCTCTATTACTTTCCTGTTCACATTCAGGAATGTGATGGTGAATTTTATTTATTTAGTGTGAAAAGGGATTGTCATGAAATTTAAATCTACCTTGTTACTTATTCCATTACTATCTGCGGCCGCGCAGGCGGGTTATGTCGATTATCGTCATGAATATTATGATGACGGGCGAAATTACGATCGTGTTTATATGTCGCATCGTTTTGCTACAGGTTTTGGTGTGGCGGTAGAGGCCATTTCACGTTCTGAAGATACGCAATCGAATGATGCTTGGAATAATATGGAAAGTAACGGTAACGAGTATACGGCAAGTTACCAGTTTACCTGGCAGGACCTTATCTGGCAGCCGGGTATTGCGGTTGAAACGGGCGATAACATCACGATCTATAAGCCTTATATTCGTGTGCAATATAATATCAATGACAGCTGGTGGACGGCATTCCGCTATCGTCAGGAGTATATGCGCAGAAACGCCGATGGTAAAGATGACCGTATGGTTTACCGTCCGGAAGCGTGGCTTGGCTATAACGTCAATAACTGGATGTTTGAGCTAAACGGCATTTATAAAATTGCTGACAGCGAAGATTTATACAACAACAGAAAAGACGATTATGAATATAACTTCCGTGTTGCTTATAAAATAGATTCCTGGGTTCCATTTATTGAGATTGGTAATGTCTCCTCGGGTTATGACACCACCACGACTGACGATCGTCAGACACGCTATCGTGTCGGTCTCGGTTATAACTTTTGATTGTTAATACTCTGCGTATTGGTTTATTACGTTGAGCACCAGGATATACGCATAGTTTGCGTGAATAATATGTCTAAGGAGTTGACATCATGTCTAATGATGGAACGGTGAGTGGAAGCAATCAAAGTATTGTCGTCAGACCTTTCGGATTCAGAGATAAGATTGGTTATTTGTGTGGTGACCTGGGAACCTGTTTTATTCTTGGTCTGGTAAATAGTTTTTTAATGATTTATTACACGAACGTCCTCGGCATTTCTGGTGTCATTGTCGGCTCGCTCTATTTTGTGACCAAACTCTTTGATGCGTTTGTCGATGTTGGCGTAGGTCGCTTATGCGATACGTCTAAACTGACGGCACATGGACGTTTCAACCCCTGGGTGCGTCGCATGAAGTATCCATTCTGTATCGTTGCGGTGGTCCTGTTTCTGCCGTTTGTGAATGATTTTTCTTATACGGCGAAAATTATCTATATCTGCTGCTCCTATTTTGTTTACGGTTCACTGTTATCGACAGTCAGCATTCCGTATGGCGCCATGTCTGCGGCGATTAGCTCGAATCCGGAAGACCGAGTGTCACTGTCAACCTGGCGAAGCGTGGGTTCCGCCATCGGCGGCGGCGCAACCGGCTTTTTTATCCCGATTCTGATGTACACCACCCTGGTGGACGGAAGCCAGGTGATTTCCGGGCAACACTTCTTCTGGATTGCTATTGGTTGTGCCGTACTGGGCTTTATCTTTTTAACGTTGACCTGTCAGTTAACAACAGAACGTGTGCGCGTGGAGAGAAAAGAGAGCATGCCCGTATCGGTGCTGCTGAAGGGATTGTTACGCAATAAAGCACTGATCGTTTTAGTTGTGGTGGATCTGCTGATTGTGATTAACCAGGGGTTGTCAGGTACCAACATGACTTACCTGTTTAATGACTACTTCCACAACAAAGAGGCCATGTCCGTGGCGTTGCTGTTTACCTTCGGCTCTCTGGTTTTGCTGGCTCCCTCGGCATCCTGGCTGACGAAGCGGTTTGGTAAAAAAGAGGCCAGCGTCGGCGCATTGCTCTTTGCGGTGGCGATGTATCTGATTATGTACTTCATCCATATTACGGACGCGAAAGTCTATTTGGTTTTCCTGTTCCTGGCGACGCTGGGGGCAGGGTTATTCAACCTGATGATTTGGGCGTTTATGACCGATGTTTGTGATTATCATCAGTATGTCACCGGCGATCGTGAGGATGGTACGGTTTACGGCGTGAACTTCTTTGCCCGCAAGGTGGGTCAGGCGTGCGCAGGGGCGATTGGTGGCTTTATGCTGGCCATCATTGGTTATCAATCTTCGTCAACGGGCGGCGCTGTGCAAACCAGCATCGTGCAGGAAAATATTTATACGATGGCAAATCTCTTGCCGGCCTTATGTCTGTTTTTGGCGGCAGTCATACTGATTTATCTCTATCCATTGAACCGCAAAGAAACGCTCAAAATGGAAGAAACATTGAATAAAATCAATGGTATTAGAAAATAATGTTGTGAGAAACGGCGGGGTTATCCCGCCTTTTCTCATTTTTCTAACCGTCAGCCGATCAGTACTCCCACGTTTCCGGGTCGATCCCCAGTTCACGCATGATGATCTTCGCTTCTTCCGGGATTTCATCACTGCGCTCTTTACGCAGATCCTCGTCGTTTGGCAACGGTTGCCCGGTAAAGGCGTGCAGAAACGCTTCACACAGCAACTCGCTGTTGGTGGCGTGGCGCAGGTTATTCACCTGACGACGCGTGCGTTCATCGGTAAGGATTTTTAACACCTTCAGAGGAATGGAAACCGTAATTTTTTTGACTTGCTCACTCTTCTTACCGTGCTCAGCGTATGGGCTGATATATTCGCCGCTCCATTCAGCCATGAGATACTTAATCCTCTTCGTCATTAATATTGAGGCCAGAACCTGAGCCCGGACCATAATTGCGCGTAGTTTATCGTAGTGGCGCGGCCCTGACACGAAGTTAGCCGACGCAAATGTACGCTAATGCATATAATTTTAACGGCTATTTCCTGTTTGCTCAATCTATACGCAAAGAAGTTTAGATGTCCAGATGTATTGACGGCTATTGTAACAATGATTACTCTGGTGTCTGACTTTTCACCGACTCAGCCAGGATCTCCTCAATATGACGCGTAAACAGGCCACCATTGCAGTGCGTAGCGGATTAAATGACGACGAGCAGTACGGTTGCGTTGTCCCACCGATTCACCTCTCCAGTACCTATAATTTCACCGGTTTTAATGAGCCGCGCGCTCATGACTATTCACGCCGTGGCAACCCGACGCGTGATGTGGTTCAGCGTGCGCTGGCGGAGCTGGAAGGTGGCGCTGGTGCAGTGCTGACCAATACCGGCATGTCGGCGATTCATCTGGTGACGACGGTGTTCCTGAAGCCTGGCGATCTGCTGGTCGCACCGCACGACTGTTACGGTGGTAGCTATCGCCTGTTTGACAGTCTGGCAAAACGTGGCTGCTATCGCGTGCTGTTTGTCGATCAGGGTGATGAGCAGGCGCTGAAAGCGGCGTTGGCGGAAAAACCAAAGCTGGTACTGATCGAAAGTCCAAGCAATCCGTTGCTGCGTGTGGTGGATATTGCAAAAATCTGCCAACTGGCGCGTGAGGCGGGTGCGGTGAGCGTTGTCGACAACACTTTTTTAAGCCCTGCACTGCAAAATCCACTGGCATTGGGCGCCGATCTGGTGTTGCATTCATGCACGAAATATTTAAACGGTCACTCGGATGTGGTGGCTGGCGTGGTGATAGCGAAAGATCCGGAGACAGTCACTGAGCTGGCATGGTGGGCGAATAATATTGGTGTAACCGGCGGCGCATTTGATAGCTATCTGCTGTTGCGTGGCCTGCGTACTCTGTCGCCGCGTATGGAAGTGGCACAACGTAACGCTCAGGCTATTGTGGACTACCTGCAAACCCAGCCGTTGGTGAAGAAACTGTATCATCCGTCACTGCCGGATAATCAGGGGCATGAGATTGCCGCGCGTCAACAAAAAGGGTTTGGCGCGATGTTGAGTTTTGAACTGGATGGCGACGAGCAAACATTGCGTCGCTTCCTGAGCGGGTTGTCATTGTTTACGTTGGCGGAATCATTAGGGGGCGTTGAAAGTCTGATCTCCCACGCCGCGACCATGACACACGCGGGTATGGCGCCAGAAGCGCGTGCTGCTGCCGGAATTTCTGAAACGCTACTGCGTATCTCCACCGGTATTGAAGATGGCGAAGATTTAATTGCCGACCTGGAAAATGGCTTCCGGGCTGCAAACAAGGGGTAAACATGAGTGTGATTGCGCAGGCAGGGGCGAAGGGTCGTCAACTGCACAAATTTGGTGGTAGTAGTCTGGCAGACGTGAAATGTTATTTGCGTGTCGCAGGTATTATGGCGGAGTACTCGCAGCCTGACGACATGATGGTTGTTTCCGCCGCGGGCAGTACCACTAACCAGTTGATTAGCTGGCTTAAGTTAAGCCAGACCGATCGTCTTTCTGCGCATCAGGTTCAGCAGGCGTTACGCCGTTATCAAAGTGAGCTGATTAGTGGCCTGTTACCACCAGACGTGGCTGATGGGCTAATCGGTGCGTTTATTCACGACCTGGAGCGTCTGGCGGCATTGCTCGACAGTGGTGTGAATGAAGCCGTCTATGCCGAAGTGGTGGGGCATGGTGAAGTGTGGTCGGCGCGTTTGATGTCTGCTGTCCTTAACCAGCAGGGACTGGAATCGACCTGGCTGGATGCGCGTGAGTTTTTACGTGCTGAACGCGGTGCCCAGCCGCAGGTGGATGAAGGTCTGTCTTATCCGTTGCTGCAACAACTGCTGGCTCAACATCCTGGCAAGCGCCTGGTGGTTACTGGGTTTATCAGCCGTAGCAATGCGGGTGAAACGGTGCTGCTGGGGCGTAACGGCTCTGACTATTCAGCTACGCAGGTGGGTGCGTTGGCAGGCGTTTCCCGCGTGACTATCTGGAGCGATGTCGCTGGGGTTTATAGTGCGGACCCGCGTAAAGTCAAAGATGCCTGCCTGCTGCCGCTGCTGCGTCTTGATGAAGCCAGCGAGCTGGCGCGTCTTGCGGCTCCGGTTTTGCATGCCCGCACCTTACAGCCGGTTTCGGGTAGCGATATCGACCTCCAGCTGCGCTGCAGTTACACGCCGGATCAGGGGTCAACGCGGATTGAGCGTGTACTGGCTTCTGGTACCGGGGCGCGCATTGTGACCAGCCATGACGACGTCTGTCTGATTGAGTTTCAGGTTCCCACCGGCCAGGACTTTAAGCTGGCTTACAAAGATATCGACCAGATTTTAAAACGCACGCAGGTGCGTCCGCTGGCGGTTGGCGTGCATCCGGACCGTCAGCTGCTGCAATTTTGCTATACCTCCGAAGTGGCTGATGGCGCACTGAATATTCTTGATGAAGCCGGTTTGCCGGGCGAGCTGCGTCTGCGCCAGGGGCTGGCGCTGGTGGCGATGGTTGGGGCTGGCGTAACGCGCAATCCACTGCATTGCCACCGTTTCTGGCAGCAGTTAAAAGGCCAGCCAGTCGAGTTTACCTGGCAGTCGGAAGAGGGGATCAGTCTGGTTGCGGTACTGCGTACCGGCCCGACCGAAAGCCTGATTCAGGGCCTGCATCAGTCTATTTTCCGTGCAGAAAAACGTATCGGTCTGGTGCTGTTCGGTAAAGGGAATATTGGTTCACGCTGGCTGGAACTGTTCGCCCGCGAACAAACAACGCTTTCCGCACGTACCGGGTTTGAATTCGTGCTGGCAGGCGTGGTGGATAGCCGCCGTAGCCTGCTGAACTATGAAGGACTGGATGCCAGCCGTGCTCTGGCCTTCTTCGACGACGAAGCGGTAGAGCAGGATGAAGAGGCGCTATTCCTGTGGATGCGCGCCCACCCGTATGATGATTTAGTGGTGCTGGATGTGACGGCCAGTGAACAATTGGCCGATCAGTATCTGGACTTCGCCAGCCATGGTTTCCATGTCATTAGCGCCAATAAACTGGCGGGGGCGAGTACCAGTGATAAGTATCGCCAAATTCATGATGCGTTCGAAAAAACCGGCCGTCACTGGCTGTATAACGCCACCGTGGGCGCAGGTTTGCCGATCAACCATACTGTGCGCGATCTGATTGATAGCGGTGATACGATTTTGTCGATCAGCGGGATCTTCTCCGGCACGTTATCCTGGCTGTTTCTGCAATTTGATGGCACGGTCCCGTTCACCGATCTGGTGGATCAGGCCTGGCAGCAAGGGTTAACTGAACCGGACCCGCGCGTCGATCTTTCTGGCAAAGATGTGATGCGTAAGCTGGTGATCCTGGCGCGTGAAGCAGGTTACGATATTGAGCCGGACCAGGTTCGCGTTGAGTCGCTGGTGCCTGCGCACTGTGAAGAAGGCTCCATTGACCATTTCTTTGAAAATGGCGATGAGTTGAACGAACAGATGGTGCAACGTCTGGAAGCTGCACGTGAAATGGGGCTGGTGTTGCGCTACGTGGCGCGTTTTGACGCCAATGGTAAAGCGCGTGTGGGTGTTGAAGCGGTCCGTGCTGAACACCCGCTGGCAGCGCTGTTGCCGTGCGATAATGTGTTCGCCATTGAAAGCCGCTGGTATCGCGATAACCCGCTGGTGATCCGCGGGCCGGGCGCAGGTCGTGATGTGACCGCCGGTGCGATTCAGTCGGATATTAATCGTCTGGCGCAGCTGCTGTAGTTTTTGTTGGCGGATGTTCCGGCCTACGGTTCGTGCGTAACGTAGGCCGGATAAGATGCGTTAGCGTCGCATCCGGCAGTGTTATTGAGAGGCAAACACCTCTTTCGCGGCGAACAAGCCGTTGAGTGCCGCGGGGAAGCCAGCATATACGGCCATCTGCATAATCACTTCCACGATCTCATCCTGCGTTAAGCCCACGTGTAATGCCGCGCCAATATGCACCTTCAATTGCGGGGCGGCATTGCCCAGCGCCGTTAACGCCGCGACGGTAGCAATCTCTCTACTGCGTAAATCCAATCCCGGTCTTGAATAGATGTCGCCAAAAGGAAATTCAATCAGGTAGCGGGCGAAGTCTGGCGCAATATCTTGCAGACTTTCGACGACCGCATCGCCCCCTTTACCATCTACTTTTTGCAGCATCAACTGACCGGTAATAAAGCGTTCTGAATTCATTATCTCTTCCTCGTGAGTGCGGTGTATGCCATGAGGATAGAGCGGGCAGAATGATTGGGATAATACCGTTTCCGTGATACTTTTTTGGTATGACAATATCGCCCCTGCACTCTCTGGATATCCGTCTGCTGCGCTACTTCACCGTGGTGGCCGAAGAGAACAACATGAGCCGTGCGGCGCAACGTCTTTTTATGTCGCAGCCGCCGCTAAGCCGTCATATTCGCCAGCTTGAAGAACGCCTGGGGGTGACGCTTTTTGTCCGCCATACCCGTGGGCTGACGTTGACGGAGGAGGGTCAGCACGTATTAGAAATGGTGCGTCCACTGCTGGCGCTACAGGACAAGACCTATCTTGCATTGAGCCAGCTAGCGCAGAGGGAGGTGCAACCTCTGCGTTTAGGATTAAGCACGGCGTTTGAACAGGGTGTTTTTGTGGCGCTTGAATCAACGCTAAATGCTCGTGTAAAAATGCTGCGTGTCATGCGTCACGGCTCACCTGAACTTGTTCGTCAGGTAAGGCGAGGCAAACTGGATGCGGCGCTGGTGGCTTTGCCTATTGAGGCACCTGGGCTTACCGTCACCCCTTTAGCCTGGCAAGAGCCGATAATTGCTGCATTACCCTCCTTTTGGTCAGAGGCTTGTACGGCCTCTCTTTCCTTATCGGCACTCAACCACCGACCGCTGTTCTGGTTCCAGCGGGAACGTAACCCGGCTTTCTTTGACTATACCCGGCAGATTTTCCATCGTGCTGGTTACTCTCCTTCCTGTCTTGAAGAACCCCTGGAGCATGATGTGCTGCTTGCACGGATTGCCCAGGGCGATGGTTTAAGTTTGCTCCCGGCTTCATTTGCCGCTATCCAGCGCCAGGGCGTGGTATTCCATCCACTGAGCAATGCTGAGCTGTGTATCCGTGCCGGGTTAGTGATGTTGCCTGAGAATGAGAGCCGGTTGCAGTGGGTGCAAGAACTCATGATGCAATCCCTCATCATTTCAGGCTGATGTGAATTTTTTTCACGTTGGCTGAGTATTCCTCACCTTTAATCGATGATTTTTGTGTTGACGCCAGCGTGCTTTTCCGTCATTTTTACATCTAGACGTCTAAACGTATAGCAGTTCACAACACAACATATAACGACAAAAGATTGATGAGGTAAGGTATGAGCTTTTTTCACGCCAACCAGCGGGAAGCCCTGAATCAGAGCCTGGCGGAAGTGCAGGGTCAGATTAACGTTTCGTTTGAGTTTTTCCCGCCGCGCACCAGTGAAATGGAGCAAACCCTGTGGAACTCCATCGATCGCCTGAGCAGCCTGAAGCCGAAGTTTGTTTCCGTGACTTACGGGGCAAATTCGGGTGAGCGCGACCGTACGCACAGCATTATTAAAGGGATTAAGGATCGCACGGGCCTCGAAGCGGCTCCGCACCTGACCTGTATTGATGCCACTCGCGATGAACTGCGCACCATTGCTCAGGATTACTGGAATAACGGTATTCGTCATATTGTTGCCCTGCGCGGCGACCTGCCTCCGGGTGGAGGGAAACCAGATATGTATGCTGCCGATCTGGTGAGCCTGCTGAAAGACGTCGCAGATTTTGATATCTCTGTTGCCGCTTATCCGGAAGTTCATCCGGAAGCGAAGAGTGCCCAGGCAGACCTGCTTAACCTGAAACGTAAGGTTGATGCCGGCGCAAATCGGGCGATCACCCAGTTCTTCTTTGATGTGGAAAGCTACCTGCGTTTTCGCGACCGTTGCGTATCAGCAGGCATCGATGTGGAAATTATTCCGGGTATCCTGCCGGTCTCTAACTTTAAGCAGGCGAAGAAATTCGCCGATATGACCAATGTTCGTATCCCTTCCTGGATGTCGACAATGTTTGATGGTCTGGATGATGATGCCGAAACCCGCAAGCTGGTAGGGGCGAATATCGCCATGGACATGGTGAAGATCCTCAGTCGCGAAGGGGTGAAAGATTTTCACTTCTATACGCTCAACCGCGCTGAGATGAGCTACGCTATTTGTCACACACTGGGTGTAAGACCGAATTAAACAGATGCCCCAGCCCTCTACGGAGGGCTTTTTATTGATCATTTTGATCTACATCTCTGTAACTTAAAATATAAAAGGAATTAGCTATCGAATCTGTGGGTTATTTCGACTATATCTTATCTCTGGTGGTGTATATCGTAGTCAGAACACTGTAAAGGGAGCATATAGATGAGCATGTCCGACGATAGCCATAACGCATCAACTGCCGGTAAGTGTCCTTTTCATCAGGGCGGTCACGATCAGAGCGCGGGAGCAGGAACGAACAACCGCGACTGGTGGCCTAATCAACTCCGTGTAGATTTGCTGAACCAACATTCCAACCGTTCGAACCCACTGGGCGAGGACTTCAACTACCGCAAAGAATTTAGCAAACTCGACTATTCTGCCCTGAAAGGGGATCTCAGAGCCCTTCTGTCCGAATCTCAACCGTGGTGGCCTGCCGACTGGGGTACCTATGCCGGTTTATTCATCCGTATGGCATGGCACGGTGCAGGGACTTATCGCTCCATCGATGGACGCGGTGGCGCGGGTCGCGGACAGCAGCGTTTTGCACCACTGAACTCCTGGCCGGACAACGTTAGCCTTGATAAGGCGCGTCGTCTGCTGTGGCCAATCAAGCAGAAATATGGTCAGAAAATTTCCTGGGCCGACCTGTTTATCCTCGCGGGTAACGTGGCGCTGGAAAACTCAGGCTTCCGCACCTTCGGTTTTGGCGCAGGGCGTGAAGATGTCTGGGAACCGGATCTGGACGTAAACTGGGGTGATGAGAAAGCCTGGCTGACCCACCGTCATCCTGAAGAGCTGGCAAAAGCTCCGCTTGGCGCAACCGAGATGGGTCTTATCTATGTTAACCCGGAAGGTCCTGATCACAGTGGTGAGCCGCTTTCTGCGGCAGCGGCTATTCGTGCGACCTTCGGTAATATGGGGATGAACGACGAAGAAACTGTCGCGCTGATTGGTGGTGGTCATACGTTGGGCAAAACCCACGGTGCAGCACCAGCATCCCATGTTGGTCCTGATCCAGAATCAGCACCAATTGAAGCGCAGGGACTGGGCTGGGCCAGCAGCTACGGCAGCGGCTCGGGTGCAGATGCCATCACCTCTGGTCTGGAAGTCGTCTGGACGCAGACGCCGACCCAGTGGAGCAACTATTTCTTCGAGAACCTGTTCAAATATGAGTGGGTGCAAACGCGCAGCCCGGCAGGCGCTATTCAGTTTGAAGCGGTTGACGCACCGGAGATTATCCCCGATCCGTTTGATCCGTCGAAAAAACGCAAGCCTACAATGCTGGTCACCGACCTGACCTTGCGCTTTGATCCTGAGTTCGAGAAGATCTCTCGTCGTTTCCTTAACGATCCGCAGGCGTTCAATGAAGCCTTTGCCCGTGCGTGGTTTAAACTGACGCACCGTGATATGGGGCCGAAATCGCGCTACATCGGACCGGAAGTACCGCAAGAAGATCTGATTTGGCAGGACCCACTGCCGCATGCGTTCTTCAACCCAAGCGAAGAAGACATTCTTAACCTGAAGGCGACCATTGCAGCTTCCGGACTTTCTGTCAGTGAGTTGGTATCGGTGGCGTGGGCCTCCGCATCGACTTTCCGTGGCGGTGACAAACGTGGTGGCGCTAACGGTGCTCGCCTGGCGCTGGCACCACAACGCGGCTGGGATGTGAATGCGACTGCGGCACGTGTTCTGCCTGTGCTGGAAGGTATTTATAAATCTGCTCATACCGCCTCGTTGGCTGACATTATCGTGCTGGCCGGTGTGGTAGGTGTTGAGAAAGCGGCAAGCGCGGCGGGTGTTAACATCACTGTACCTTTTGTTCCGGGCCGCGTAGATGCGCGTCAGGACCAAACCGATATCGAGATGTTTGAGCTGCTGGAGCCTATTGCTGATGGTTTCCGCAACTATCGTGCCCGTCCTGACGTGTCGACCACCGAGTCATTACTGATCGATAAAGCGCAGCAGTTGACCCTGACGGCACCGGAAATGACCGTGCTGGTAGGCGGGATGCGCGTCCTGGGTGCCAACTTCGATGGTAGTCAGCATGGCGTCTTTACCGATCGTCCAGGCGTGCTCAGCAATGACTTCTTTGTCAACCTGCTGGATATGCGTAACGAATGGAAAGCGACTGACGAATCGAAAGAGGTCTTTGAAGGTCGTGACCGTCTGAACGGTGAAGTGAAATACACCGCAACCCGCGCCGACCTGGTGTTTGGCTCTAACTCGGTACTGCGTGCGCTGGCAGAAGTTTATGCCTGCAGCGATGCCCACGAGAAGTTCGTGAAGGACTTTGTCGCGGCATGGGTGAAAGTGATGAACCTGGACCGTTTCGATCTGCTGTGATCGAAAATGCCGGATAAGCTTTGCGTTTATCCGGCCTGCCAGACAGAAAAATCCCCGCCATTGCGGGGATTTTTTATGGTGTGCTTATTCCCACTCTTGCAGATACCGCTGGCCATACTGATCGGCCACCAGAAGCGCAGCGTAAACCTGATCTGGTGTGGCACCGCCCGGCATGTTATGGATAGTCTCGCCTTCGGCACAAGCCGCTTCTGCCACAATGCGCATCTTCGCGGGAACATCCTGTTTGATGTCCAGTTGTGCCAGCGTAATAGGCAGACCAACGGAATGGCACAGTGCAGCCACGGTTTCGATTTCGTCTACCGGCGCGTTTTCCAGCACCAGTTGCGTCAATGTACCGAAAGCCACCTTCTCACCGTGGTAGTAGTGATGTGCATCCGGGATTGCCGTCAGACCGTTATGGATCGCGTGTGCAGCGGCCAGGCCACCGCTTTCAAAACCCACGCCGCTCAGATAGGTATTGGCTTCAATGACGCGCTCCAGCGCAGGCGTTACCACATGTAGCTCGGCGGCCAGCATCGCTTTTTCGCCTTCTTCAATCAGCGTATTGAAGCATAGCTCCGCCAGTGCCAGCGCGGCCTGAGTGCATTGACCTCCCGCCATGGTCGTTGCGCCGCTGCGTGAGCAGGCGCGTGCTTCAAACCAGGTTGCCAGCGCATCGCCGATACCTGCTGCCAGCAGCCGCGCAGGCGCACCCGCGACAATTTTGGTATCAACAATGACCCTGTCCGGGTTGTTTGGCAGCAGCAAATAGCGATCGAATTCACCGGCATCGGTGTAAATGACGGACAGCGCACTACATGGCGCATCGGTAGAGGCGATGGTTGGCGCAATGGCAACCGGTACACCCATAAAGTGCGCCAGCGCTTTGGCGGTATCCAGCGTTTTACCTCCGCCGATACCGAGCACGGCACCACATTGCACTTTTTCTGCCACGCCACGCAGGCGGTCGATTTCGTTTTGTGAACATTCACCACCAAACGGTACGATCTCGAGTGCCAGACCGGCGTCGTGGAAGCTTTTTTCCAGTGCGCCCTGGGCAAATCCTAAGACAAACTTGTCCCCAACGACCAGCCAGCGCTCTGCCAGTGGTTTGAGATAGCTGCCAAGACGGGTAATAACATCAGCGCCCTGGATGTACTTACCAGGTGATTGAATAATGCGATCCATACTGTATTTCCCTCACAGGTTGATGTGACCAAATGCGTTGTTCCAGTCCTGCTCAAACTTCTCTATTGCTGACTCTACCGCAGGGGTATTGAGCATTTGTTGCGCTACGTCTAATGGCAGGGTGATTGCGGCACATCCTGCCAGTAAGCAATCCAGCGCCTGGCGCGGTGTCTTAAAACTGGCTGCCAACACCATGCTGTTTGGCACATGCATCTCCAGCAGTGTTTGCAGCTCTTGCACTGTGCGGATACCGTCACCACCCTGAGCATCAATGCGGTTAACGTATGGTGCGATATATTTTGCCCCAGCCAGTGCGGCCAGCAGACCCTGAGAAGCACTGTATACCGCGGTGCCCAGCGTGGTGATCCCCTCTGTTTTTAGCATTTTGATGGCAGCCAGGCCTTCAGCCGTGACGGGAATCTTCACCACCAGACCGGGGACGGCGTTGCTCAGGCGTCTGGCTTCTTCCACCATGCCTTGTGCATCCCGGCTCATGGTTTGGGCAAACAAAATGCCCTCTTCGCCGATGGCGTTTTGCAGACGTGGTAGTACATCCCAGATGGATTCTTTGCTGGCCGCGACAATACTGGGGTTGGTTGTGACCCCGGCGATGGGGAAGATGCGAGCCAGACGTTCAACTTCCGCGACGTTAGCGGTATCCAGGTACAGTTCCATATAAAACACCCTCTTAATTTCTCGGTAGCAGCCCGTCACCGGGATACTTTGCTGTGCTCAGGATAAGAGTGTTTCGGCATGCTGCGCTATCTGACAAATCTGTCAAAAGCTGGACAAATGTAATGTGTCGGTGAAAGTGGGAGATACTTCACATGTTCTTGGTTGGTCAGTTTATGCTGATGGCTGGGGATACGAGTTTCTTTTTAATATTACAAAAATCCAGTAAATATGTTTTTTGTCCTCTGTGGGTTTTGTCGCGACTTCACCTTAATGTGGGGACGTCTCTTTTTCCGTTAACTGGCTGTGATATTGCCGACGATACTCAGACGGTGAGCGTTCGGTATTTTTGCGAAACAGGCGACAGAAGTAGTTGCTGTCGACGAACCCGCAGGCGTGTGCAACTTCTTTAATTTTCAGATCGTAGCCCTTCAATAGCGTTTTCGCTTGTTCAAGTCGGGTGTGGTTAAGATATTCGTTAAAACCAATGGCTCCGGTTTTCTGAAACAGATGCGAAAGATAATTCGGTGAGATGTAAAAGGCCTGGGCGACGGATTCGCGGGTCAACGGAGAGGCGTAGCGTTCGTCAATGTAGTCGCGAATGGCGTCGAAAAGTGCCTGGCTACGCGATGCTGTCTGGATTTGGCTACCGAGCAGGTCACGGCAATGGCTGAACAGGCTGGCAATAATTAATTTCGCGGTTTGCTGCTCCTGGGGCTGCATTTGTATTTCATTGAGTGCCTGTAGCAGGAAGGAGCCGATACGCGGCCCGCGGCGTGCCACATGTTGATTGGCGAGATGTTGGAACTGGCGGCCATCCCATTGCATAACGCTAAAGATTAACTGCTGCTTAGCGAACAGAATCGTCAGCATAGTGACGGGCGTTTGCCATTGCGGAAGATTCCAGCCTCCTGCCGGGACGTACAGAACGTCTCCGGGAAGAAGTATGTTCCCGATACCCGTATCCGAAAGTTGCCCCTCCAGCACGATTTCCAGTCGTGGAAAATCTACCTTATACGCCAGTTCTGGCGTTGCGGCATTGCTGCTGGCGAAGTAAACCTGGTGCAGCGGTAAGGGGCCGTTAATCAGGCGGGAAAGTAGGTGGCTGATGTTGTGATACATGTGAATCCCTGACAGATCGTGGACAGGGAAACAGTAACCGTCATCATAAAAAAAGGCCACTCTTAAAGAGTGGCCTGAGAGAGCGTTACTGATTCCCGATTTGATCGCCGTAAGGCAGGGAGTCGTAATCGATCAGGGCGTTTTTCTTGTACGGATTACCAATCCAGCGGGTCGTCTCTTTGAACTCCGGGCTGGTAATAGAACGGGTCGGATCGAAACCATCGTACGTAAAGCCTGCCAAATCTGACCAGGTATGGATAAGTTCAGAGCTGCTGTACTTACGATTAACGTCCTGTGAGAAGTCGCGTGGGTGCGCAGCCTGCCATTTTTCAGACGTCCACAGCAGGAACGGTACCGTATACATATGGCGCGTTGGGCTATCTTCATTACGGCCCTGCGTTTTATGTGGCGGCGTGTCATACACTTCTTCACCATGGTCAGAGAAGTAGAGCAGGAAGCCGTTCGGATCAGTTGCTTTGTAGTCTTTGATCAGGCTGGCAATGATATGGTCGTTATAGACGTTGGCATTGTCATAATCGTTATATGACTCCAGTTCATCACTGCTCAGACCCGCTGGTACGTTCTCGGTATTACCGTCAAACTTACCCTGGCCTTCCGGGTAGCGGAATTTGTATTTAATGTGCGTACCCAGCAAGTGAACGATGATGAACTTTTTCGGTGCCGGGTCGGCCATGACTTCTTTAAACGGTCCCAGCACGTTGCTGTCGTATTCACGCGCACTTTGGGTACGCTGCTGGTTCATATAGAACTGCTTGTCTGTCTGCCGGGAAAATACGGTCAGCATGGTGTTACGGGCGGTCATTGTTTGCTGGTTGGTTATCCAGAACGTTTTATAACCCGCCTGTTTCATCATATTCATCAACGACGGCTGCGTCAGATATAAATCCGGGTTCTTCTCGTTTGCGAAGGTCAGCGCCTGTTGCAGGATTTCAATCGTGTAAGGACGTGAGGTCACGACATTATTGAACACGGTGAAGTTTGGATCGGATTTATGCAGCGCATCCAGTTCCGGCGTGGTTTCACGTGGGTAGCCGTACAGGCTCATGCGGCCACGTTGAGTTGACTCGCCAATCACCAGCACCAGCGTACGCGGCGCATCACCAGAATTGTCTTTAAAGTTAGCCAGTGGTGGTAATGCGTTGTTCTCATTCAGCAGGCTATTTAATGCGGTCAATTGTTGACGGTATTGATAATAACCAGAGATGAACTGCCATGGCGCGGCAGGCTCCATGCGCGACGCAAGGCCGCCCAGCGTTTTCTCAAACGGCTTATGCTTGATAAACGTATTGACGGTCATTGGGTGCAGAATTAAACCGTACAACAGCGCAAATGACACCAGATAACGCCATGGCGACGGAATATGGACCGGGCGTAAACGCGTCCACAGCAGGATTGCGGTTGCTGTATAGGCCAGTGCGATAAGTACAATCTTGAGACTGAAATATTGGCTTAGATATTCGCGGGCTTCGTTGGCGTTGGTTTCAAACATAACGAACAGAACGCTTTGTGAGAATTCTTGTCCGTAAATAACGTAATAACTCAGCGCGGCCAATGAAGCCGCCCAGAGTGCCACACCAATAACGGCAGCGATAATGCGAATACGGTTCGGGAATAAGAATACCGGAATCAACCACAATGAGCTGAACAGTATTGAGTCGCGTAATCCGTTAGTTCCGCTATAGCCACTAAAATAAATAATGGCCTGGAGTAAGGTAGAGAAGAACCAAAAATAGAGGAGTGCCCAACCCAGGGCTTTCCAGCTAAATTTGGGTTTAGACTGGAGTTGTAAGGATTGCATAGTGTGAGCCTGTCTTTAATCGTAGCGCCAACGTTAGCGGCTAAACCTTAAGAGGATCTGAAGCAATGCGAGTCGAAAATCGCGTTCTGCTAACAAATATCCATTGGATGTATAAAATGCAGACAGGAATATATTAAAAATGAGGTGGTTATGACAGCAGTATTTTATATCACCCTCGCGCAATAGCACGAGGGTGACAGGCATAAAAATTAGCCGGTGTTACGCATACCGGCAGCAACGCCAGCAATAGTCACCATTAGCGCCTGTTCGACGCGTGGGTCTGGTGCATGACCTTGCTCTTCTGCCAGGCGCGAACGATATAATAATTCGGCCTGTAAGACGTTCAGTGGATCAGTATAAATATTCCTTAACTGAATAGACTCGGCAATCCACGGTAGATCGGCCATCAAATGCGAGTCATTGGCAATTGCCAACACCACATTGATATCGGCTTCCAGACGCTGACGCAGTTCTTCACCCAATGGCCAAAGCTCTTTTTTGACCAGGCGCTGATCGTAGTACTCCGCCAGCCACAGGTCAGCTTTTGAGAACACCATCTCCAGCATGCCAAGACGCGTGGAGAAGAATGGCCAGTCACGGCACATTGCTTCAAGCTCGCTTTGCTTACCGTCTTCAACCACTTTTTGCAGTGCTGTACCCGCACCCAGCCAGGCCGGAAGCATCAGGCGGTTCTGCGTCCAGGCGAAGATCCACGGAATAGCACGCAGAGACTCTACGCCACCGGTCGGGCGACGTTTTGCCGGACGTGAGCCGAGCGGTAACTTGCCCAGTTCCTGCTCTGGTGTTGCGGAACGGAAGTAAGGTACAAAGTCTTTGTTTTCACGAACATACCCGCGATAGAGATCGCAGGAGATATCTGAAAGCTCATCCATGATATGACGCCAGCCATCTTTTGGTTCCGGCGGCGGTAACAGGTTAGCTTCCAG
The DNA here is from genome assembly GCF_028069755.1 of Citrobacter sp. Igbk 16. Classification (NCBI taxonomy): domain Bacteria; kingdom Pseudomonadati; phylum Pseudomonadota; class Gammaproteobacteria; order Enterobacterales; family Enterobacteriaceae; genus Citrobacter; species Citrobacter sp. Igbk 16. Next base: position 104,434 of record NZ_JANEWJ010000014.1, read on the forward strand.
AATCGCGGCAGTGTACAGCGACAGGCTACTGATGGTGACTTCCGGCAGGCCGTATTTGAAGCGGATCATCTCGCCTTGTTCCGTCACGCGCAGGCCGCCTTTAAGGCTACCTGGTGGTTGAGAGAGCAGTGCCGCATGGGCAGGCGCGCCGCCGCGACCAATAGAGCCGCCGCGACCGTGGAACAGCGTCAGTTCAATACCGGCTTTTTCGCAGGTTTTGATCAGCGCGTCCTGTGCCTGATATTGTGCCCAGGAAGCGGCCATCACGCCGGCGTCTTTTGCAGAGTCAGAATAGCCAATCATGACCATCTGTTTGCCCTGAATAAAGCCACGATACCAGTCGATATTCAGTAGCTGGCTCATAACATCATCGGCGTTGTTCAGGTCGTCCAGCGTCTCAAACAGCGGTGCGACCGGCATAGCAAAACCAATGCCGGCTTCCTTCAGCAGCAAATGCACGGCCAGTACGTCAGACGGTGTTTTCGCCATTGAGATTACATAGGCAGCAATGGAGCCATAAGGCGCTTCGGCAATCACCCGGCAGGTATCGAGCACTTCACGGGTATCGTTGCTGGGTTCCCAATTACGTGGCAGAAGCGGGCGCTTGGAGTTCAGTTCACGGATCAAGAAGGCTTGTTTATCCGCTTCTGACCAGTTTTCGTAGTCACCAATGCCCAGATACCGGGTCAATTCACCCAGAGCCTCGGTATGACGAGTGCTTTCCTGACGAATATCAATGCGTACCAGCGGTACGCCGAAACATTTCACGCGCCTAAGGGTGTCGAGCAACTCACCATTGGCGATGATACCCATACCACAGGCCTGCAGAGACTGGTAACACGCGTACAGCGGCTCCCAAAGCTGTTCGTTTTGGGTTAGCAGGCCAGCAGGTTTTGGCAGTTTTTCGCCTTTCAGACGCGCTTCCAGCCAGGCCTGAGTTGCCATCAGACGCGAACGCAGCATTTTCATCAGATAGCGGTAAGGTTCTGCTGCACCTTCTTCCCCGACCAGCGCCATCAGTTCCGGCGTGGCTTCCACCATCGACAGCTCGGAAATCAGGAACTGGATGTCCTTCAGGAACAGATCAGTGGCTTTCCAGCGGCTAAGCAGCAGCACATGGCGGGTGATATCTGCGGTGACATTCGGGTTACCATCACGGTCGCCGCCCATCCAGGAGGTAAAACGTACTGGAACAAAATCAACAGGTAGCTTATAACCCAGATGTTCTTCCAACTGTTCATTTAGCTCGCGCAGGTAGTTGGGTACGCCTTCCCACAGGCTGTTTTCAACCACTGCGAAGCCCCATTTGGCTTCATCAACCGGGCTTGGTCGTAGCTTACGGATTTCATCCGTATGCCAGGACTGAGCAATCAACTGGCGCAGACGACGCATCAGCTGATTGCGTTCGTAATCAACGATATCTTTGTTATCAAGCTGTTTGAGGCATGCGTTTACTTCACCCATTTTATGAATCAAGGTGCGGCGGGTGATTTCGGTTGGGTGTGCGGTCAGTACCAGCTCCAGAGACAGCGATTCCACGGCGTTCTTGATGGTGGCTTCATCGAGGTTGGGCTGGTCTTTCAGTTTACGCAAAGTACGAGCAATCACTTCCGGGTTGCTGGCAGCTTCGCCTTTTGGCGAAATACTGTGGTACTGCTCGGCGGTATTGGCCAGATTCAGGAACTGGCTAAATGCGCGGGCAACGGGCAGCAGCTCGTCGTTAGACAGATTTTGCAGTGTGGTGAGCAGTTCCTGGCGATTAACTTCATTGCCAGCGCGAGATGATTTGGACAGCTTACGGATTGTTTCTACGCGATCAAGAATGTTCTCTCCCAGCGCATCCTTGATGGTCTCTCCCAGCACTTTGCCGAGCATACTGACATTACTACGCAACGCGGAATATTGTTCGTTCATATTAACCCAGACACCCCATCTTTAATTTATGTGTCCTGTATCCTTCGCGCCACAGCGTTGTTGGCTGCGCTCGAAATCTCTCGGACTTAATTTTTTCGCCGTCTTTTATAAAGCCACGTAAAACTCGTGACGTCAATTGCTGCGAAATCGCTTCAGCAAACCAATAAATCGCGGCAATTTATTAAAGTTAATTCACATCGTGCCAAATAAGAAAAGCTTATGAACATGTGACATAGAGATGCCGGATGGCGCTGCGCTTATCCGGCTAACAAGACGGGGTAGGCCCGGTAAGCGTAGCGCCACCGGGCAAGTTTCATTAGTGCCAGCAGAAATGGTGCACAACCTGGGTGATTAATTCGCGGGTTGGCTTAATAAAGCGTGTTTCCAGATATTCATCCGGCTGATGTGCCTGATTAATAGAACCGGGACCCAATACCAGCGTCGGACACAGCGTCTGGATAAATGGCGCTTCGGTGCAGTAGTTCACCACTTCAGTCTGTGCGCCCAGCAGTTTCTCAACCACCTCGACCAGTTGATGGTCCGGCGGACACTCATAGCCAGGAATGGGCGGATGCAATTCCGATACCGTCAGGCGACCCGGCCAACGCTCACTGACCGGGGCCAGCGCATCGTTAAGTAGCCCATTCAGATCGTTAAGCGTCATACCGGGTAGTGGACGAATATCCATATGCAGTTCGCAGCAGGCGCAGATACGGTTAGCTGCATCGCCGCCATGAATATGGCCCAGATTTAACGTGGGGTACGGCACGGTAAAAGCGTCATGGTGATAGCGTTCTTTCAGGCCATCGCGCAGCTTCATGATATGGCCGATAGCATCATGCATCAGTTCAATCGCATTCACGCCGCGTGCCGGATCGCTTGAGTGACCCGACTGACCCAAAATTCGAATGGCGTTAGAGATATGGCCTTTGTGCGCGCGAACGGGCTGCAGAGATGTCGGTTCACCAATGATTGCGCAGTCCGGGCGGAGCGAAGTCGTTTCAGAAAAGTAACGAGCGCCGGCCATGCTGGTCTCTTCATCAGCGGTGGCCAGAATGTAGAGCGGCTTTTTCAGTTTCGTGACATCCACACCGCGCAGTGCATCGAGAATAAAGGCGAAAAAGCCTTTCATATCCGCGGTGCCCAGACCGTAGAGCTTATTGTCGTGCTCGGTGAGGGTGAAGGGATCGCGCGTCCAACGCCCATCGTCAAAAGGTACGGTATCGGTATGGCCTGCCAACAACAGACCGCCGGCACCGTGCCCGACACTCGCCAGCATGTTGAATTTATTGCGCGTACCAGGAACAGGCTGAACCTCAACATTGAAACCTAAATCTTTGAACCAGTCCGCCAGCAGAGTGATTAAACCTGCATTGCTTTGATCGAGCGCTTCTTCGGTTGCGCTAATCGACGGTGTGGCAATCAGAGCGCGGTAAATCTCGATAAATGGCGGTAAATTGTTTTTCATTGTTGACACACCTCGGGTCATGATAGTATCAATATTCATGCAGTATTTATGAATAAAAATACAATAACATTGAGCGTAATAAAACCCACCAAGTGTAAGGTGAGGTGATAAAGGCTTATACCTGGCAACCGAATCTAAGAAGGTGAACAGCTCCGATGTTGAATACGCTGATTGTGGGCGCGAGTGGCTACGCTGGCGCAGAGCTTGTGACCTATGTAAATCGCCATCCTGATATGACCATAACCGCTTTGACCGTCTCAGCGCAAAGCAATGATGCAGGAAAATTAATCTCCGATTTACATCCGCAGCTAAAAGGCATTGTCGATTTGCCGTTACAGCCAATGTCCGATATCAGCGAGTTTAGCGCAGGGGTGGACGTTGTGTTCCTCGCGACGGCTCATGAGGTCAGTCATGATCTGGCTCCGCAGTTTCTGCGTGCCGGTTGTGTGGTGTTTGACCTCTCGGGTGCGTTTCGCGTAAACGACGGTGCATTCTATGAGAAATACTATGGCTTTACCCATCAGCATCCTGAACTGCTGGAACAGGCGGTATACGGTCTGGCTGAGTGGAGCGTAGACAGACTGAAAGACGCGAATTTGATTGCTGTTCCGGGTTGTTACCCAACGGCGGCACAATTGTCGCTGAAACCACTTATTGATGCCGGGCTACTGGACCTTACTCAGTGGCCGGTGATTAACGCCACCAGTGGGGTGAGCGGTGCGGGCCGTAAGGCCGCTATTTCGAACAGCTTTTGTGAAGTGAGCCTGCAACCGTATGGCGTGTTTACTCATCGCCATCAGCCGGAAATCGCTACTCACCTGGGTACGGAGGTGATCTTCACTCCACATCTGGGTAATTTCCCGCGTGGGATCCTGGAAACTATTACCTGCCGTCTGAATGCGGGTGTCACTCAGACTCAGGTCGCGCAGACGCTGCAACAGGCATACAGCGATAAACCGTTGGTGCGCCTGTATGAAAAAGGCGTTCCGGCACTGAAAAATGTGGTTGGCTTACCGTTCTGTGATATCGGATTTGCTGTGCAGGGCGAACATCTGATTGTGGTAGCGACTGAAGATAACTTATTGAAGGGCGCGGCGGCACAGGCCATGCAGTGCGCAAATATCCGTTTCGGCTTTGCTGAGACGCAGTCTCTTATTTAAGGGTGCAATGATGAATCCATTAATTATCAAGCTGGGCGGCGTGTTACTGGATAGCGAAGAGGCGCTGGAGCGTCTGTTTACCGCGCTGGTAAATTATCGCGAGTCGCATCAGCGTCCGCTGGTCATTGTGCACGGTGGTGGCTGTGTCGTCGACGAGCTGATGAAACAACTTAATCTGCCGGTGAAAAAGAAAAATGGCCTGCGTGTTACGCCAGCCGATCAAATCGACATCATCACCGGGGCGCTGGCGGGGACCGCGAATAAAACCTTACTGGCCTGGGCGAAAAAACACCAAATTGCCTCTGTGGGTCTGTATCTTGGCGATGGCGACAGTGTAAAAGTGACGCCACTCGATAAAGAGTTAGGTCACGTTGGACTGGCGCAGCCGGGTTCGCCTAAGCTGATTAACACGCTGCTGGAAGGGGGCTTTCTGCCGGTAGTGAGTTCCATTGGCGTTACTGAGGATGGGCTGTTGATGAATGTCAATGCCGATCAGGCGGCGACGGCGCTGGCGGCAACGCTGGGGGCTGATCTGATCCTGCTCTCCGATGTGAGCGGTATTCTGGATGGTAAAGGCCAGCGTATTGCCGAAATGACCGCGACGAAAGCGGAACAGTTGATTGAGCAGGGCATTATTACCGATGGCATGATCGTGAAGGTCAATGCGGCGCTGGATGCTGCGCGTACGCTGGGCCGCCCGGTAGATATCGCTTCCTGGCGTCATGCTGAGCAACTCCCGGCGCTGTTTAACGGCACGCCGATTGGTACGCGTATTCTGGCTTAACTATTAATGTGCCGGATGGCGGCTTCGCCTTATCCGGCCGACATGGGTTTTGTAGGCCCGGTAAGCGCAGCGCCATCGGGCAAAAATATCATATTAAGGAAATTCGTTATGGCACTTTGGGGTGGGCGTTTTACACAGGCAGCAGATCAGCGGTTCAAACAGTTCAACGACTCGTTGCGTTTCGACTACCGCCTGGCAGAGCAGGATATTGTCGGCTCTGTGGCCTGGTCCAAAGCGCTGGTAACCGTCGGCGTACTGACTGCAGATGAACAACTACAGCTGGAAGACGCGCTGAATAATCTGCTGGAAGAGGTACGCCTGGACCCGCAGCAGATCCTGCAAAGTGATGCGGAAGATATTCACAGCTGGGTGGAAGGCAAGCTGATTGATAAAGTCGGGCAGTTAGGTAAAAAACTGCACACCGGGCGTAGCCGTAATGACCAGGTCGCAACTGACCTTAAACTGTGGTGCAAAGACACGGTCATGGAACTGTTGTCTGCGAATCGTCAGTTGCAAAGCGCGTTAGTCGACACCGCGCAAAATAATCAGGACGCGGTTATGCCGGGTTACACGCACTTGCAGCGTGCACAGCCGGTGACGTTTGCGCACTGGTGTCTGGCTTATGTCGAAATGCTGGCGCGTGATGAGAGCCGTCTGCAGGATGCGCTTAAGCGTCTGGACGTTAGCCCGTTAGGCTGTGGCGCACTGGCGGGTACTGCCTACGAAATCGATCGCGAGCAGCTGGCTGGCTGGTTGGGCTTTGCCTCGGCAACCCGCAACAGCCTGGACAGCGTTTCCGATCGTGACCATGTCCTGGAGTTGCTCTCTGATGCCTCTATCGGCATGGTGCATCTGTCGCGCTTTGCTGAAGATCTGATTTTCTTTAACACTGGCGAAGCAGGCTTTGTGGAGTTATCCGATCGTGTGACCTCAGGTTCATCCCTGATGCCACAGAAGAAAAACCCGGATGCATTAGAGCTGATCCGTGGCAAATGTGGCCGTGTACAAGGTGCGCTGACCGGTATGATGATGACACTGAAAGGTCTGCCGCTGGCGTATAACAAAGATATGCAGGAAGACAAAGAAGGCCTGTTCGATGCACTCGATACCTGGCTGGACTGTTTACACATGGCCGCACTGGTGCTGGACGGCATTCAGGTGAAACGTCCTCGTTGTCAGGAAGCGGCGCAGCAGGGTTATGCCAACGCCACTGAATTGGCGGATTATCTGGTTGCCAAAGGTGTTCCGTTCCGCGAAGCACACCATATCGTAGGTGAGACGGTGGTTGAGGCGATTCGTCAGGGTAAACCGCTGGAAGCATTGTCGCTGGCCGACTTGCAAAAGTTCAGCAGCGTCATTGGCGATGATGTCTATCCGATACTTTCCCTGCAATCCTGTCTGGACAAACGTGCGGCGAAAGGTGGCGTATCACCGCAGCAGGTTGCGCAGGCAATCGACTATGCGAAGGCACGTCTGTAGGCCGGATAAGGCGAAGCCGCCATCCGGCACTGTGCGTCGTTCTGCCTGATAAGCGTAGCGCCATCAGGTAAAAAGTTATCAGAGCCTGGCATTAAGCCGGGCTTTTTTATGCAAAAAAAATGCGGACCAGAGGTCCGCAAAAGTTCACGTTGGCTTTAGTTATTTCGAGTATGAGAACGGACAGGTGCTTCAAGGGTTAAAGGGTACCGTTCCGTTTCTGTGGTGCATTATTAAACAGAAAGCTTGATAGGGATAATCGTTCGTTGCTATGCTACCTATCGCCATGAACTATCGTGGCGATGGAGGATGAATAATGAATATTCGTGATCTTGAATACCTGGTGGCGCTAGCCGAGCATCGTCACTTCCGGCGAGCGGCGGATTCCTGCCACGTCAGCCAGCCAACGCTTAGCGGGCAAATCCGCAAACTGGAAGATGAGCTTGGCGTTATGCTGCTGGAGCGTACGAGTCGTAAAGTGCTGTTCACTCAGGCAGGTTTACTGCTGGTGGATCAGGCGCGTACCGTGCTGCGCGAGGTCAAAGTGCTCAAGGAAATGGCAAGCCAACAAGGCGAGACAATGTCTGGCCCGCTGCACATTGGTTTGATCCCAACGGTGGGGCCATACCTGTTGCCGCATATTATCCCTATGTTGCACCAGACCTTCCCGAAACTGGAAATGTATCTGCATGAAGCGCAGACGCATCAACTGCTGGCGCAACTGGATAGCGGTAAGCTCGACTGCGTGATCCTGGCGTTGGTCAAGGAAAGTGAGGCGTTCATTGAAGTGCCACTGTTTGATGAGCCTATGATGCTGGCGATCTATGAAGATCACCCATGGGCAAACCGCGACTGTGTGCCGATGTCAGATTTGGCAGGTGAAAAACTGTTAATGCTGGAAGACGGGCACTGTCTGCGCGATCAGGCGATGGGCTTCTGCTTTGAAGCAGGTGCCGATGAAGACACCCATTTCCGGGCAACCAGTCTGGAAACGCTGCGCAATATGGTTGCGGCAGGGAGTGGCATTACTTTGCTGCCTGCACTGGCCGTTCCGCCAGAGCGTAAGCGTGATGGTGTGGTCTATCTGCCGTGCATTAAGCCGGAACCGCGCCGTACTATTGGTCTCGTCTATCGTCCGGGATCGCCGTTACGCAGCCGTTATGAACAGCTGGCAGAGGCCATCCGTGGGGCAATGGATGGCCATTTCGACAAAGCGTTAAAACAGGCGGTTTAAGCCGTTTAGCGCGGCTACCCGATAGGCTTCTGCCATGGTTGGGTAGTTAAAGGTGGTGTTAACGAAGTACTCGATGGTGTTACCACCACCTTTTTGCTCCATGATCGCCTGACCGATATGAATAATTTCGGCTGCGCGTTCCCCAAAGCAATGGATCCCCAAAATCTCTTTGGTCTCGCGATGGAACAAAATTTTCAGCGTTCCGACACTCATTCCGACGATTTGCGCTCGTGCCAGATGCTTAAACTGGGCGCGACCGACTTCGTATGGGACTTTCATTGCCGTTAGCTGCTGTTCGGTTTTACCGACGGAGCTGATTTCAGGGATGGTATAAATCCCGGTGGGAATATCTTCGATCAGATGTGCGGTGGCTTCGCCTTTGACCAGTGCCTGAGCGGCGATACGTCCCTGATCGTAGGCCGCCGATGCCAGACTCGGATAGCCGATCACATCGCCAACGGCATACACATGCGGCAGTGCGGTCTGATACATGCTATTTACTTTTAGCTGCCCGCGACTGTCCGTTTTCAGGCCAATATTTTCGAGTGCCAGCGAATCGGTATTACCGGTACGACCATTGGCGTACAGCAGACAGTCTGCTTTCAGCTTTTTACCGGATTTCAGGTGCATGATGACGCCGTCATCACAGCCTTCAATCCGCTCATACTCTTCGTTGTGGCGAATGACCACGCCGCTGTTCCAGAAGTGGTATGAGAGTGAATCGGACATCTCTTGATCGAGGAATGCCAGCAGACGATCGCGGGTGTTGATTAAATCAACTTTTACGTCCATTCCTCGGAAGATAGACGCATATTCGCAGCCAATCACACCTGCGCCATAAATCAGAACATGGCGAGGTTCGTGATGCAGGCTGAGGATAGAATCGCTGTCGTAAACGCGTGGGTGCGAAAAATCGACGTCAGTTGGGTGATAAGGGCGTGAGCCGCAGGCAATAACAAACTTATCTGCGGTGAGTGTTTCCACTGTACCGTCGTGACATTCCAGAGCAAGGGTATGTTCGTCGACGAAACGGGCATTTCCCTGCAGAATTTCACAGTGGTTGCGCTCGTAAAAACCTTGCCGCATACGCGTTTGCTGATTAATTACGTTATCAGCATGGTTGAGAATATCGGCGAAAGAAGAACGAAGGAGTCGGGAATGGTCGCTGTAAAGTGGGTTCTGATTGAATTCGATAATACGGCTGACTGCGTGGCGGAGCGCTTTCGACGGGATGGTGCCCCAATGGGTACAGCCTCCGCCGACGTTATGATAGCGCTCAATAACCGCGACGCGCGCTCCTTGCTTAACCAGACCCATCGCAGCGCCTTCGCCGCCGGGACCGGAACCTATTACTATTGCATCGTAATCGTAGGAATGTGACATGGTCAGGCTTACCTGTTCTTATACATAAAAGCAACAGAATAGTAACATCGTTGTTGGGATAACCCAATTATCGTTGTGCTTTTTTGCGAAGTCGAAGCACAAACTGCGCGTAAACAATCATTCACAAAGCCATGCCAACCGCCTAATCTCTGGTATAGTGCCAGCAAGGTATGTGGAAGGATTCAGACATCGTGATGGGCGTTAGAGCGCAACAAAAAGAGAAAACCCGGCGTTCGCTGGTAGAAGCCGCATTTAGTCAACTCAGCGCTGAGCGTAGTTTTGCCAGCCTAAGTTTACGAGAAGTTGCTCGTGAAGCGGGCATTGCGCCAACCTCGTTTTATCGCCATTTCCGCGATGTGGATGAGCTCGGCCTGACGATGGTGGATGAGAGCGGTCTGATGCTGCGCCAGTTGATGCGTCAGGCTCGTCAGCGTATCGCCAAAGGCGGTAGTGTGATCCGTACCTCGGTCTCAACATTTATGGAGTTCATCGGCAACAATCCCAACGCCTTCCGTTTATTATTGCGCGAGCGTTCGGGCACCTCCGCAGCGTTTCGTGCAGCGGTTGCGCGTGAAATTCAGCACTTCATTGCGGAACTTGCGGACTATCTTGAACTCGAAAACCATATGCCTCGCGCGTTTACTGAAGCGCAAGCCGAAGCCATGGTAACGATTGTGTTCAGTGCCGGGGCAGAAGCACTGGATGTTGGCGCTGAACAGCGTCGGCAGCTGGAAGAGCGGCTGGTATTGCAACTGCGCATGATCGCCAAAGGCGCATTTTACTGGTACCGCCGTGAACAAGAGAAGATGACGCACCACTCCGAGTAACGAGAAGGACGAGCAATGAAACAGTCAGGTCAAGATAAAGGTACGCTGCTGCTGGCGCTGGTTGCTGGCTTATCGATCAATGGCACATTCGCGGCGCTGTTTAGCTCCATTGTGCCATTCTCTGTATTCCCGATTATTTCGCTGGTGTTGACGGTTTACTGTCTGCATCAACGTTACCAGAATCGCACCATGCCTGTGGGGTTACCGGGCCTGGCTGCAGCCTGTTTTATTCTCGGTGTTCTGCTGTACAGCACCGTTGTACGTGCTGAATATCCGGATATTGGCTCTAACTTCTTCCCGGCGGTACTGTCGGTGATTCTGGTGTTCTGGATCGGCTTTAAAGTGCGTAACCGTAAGCAGGAAATCGCGGAGTAACCGTTGTAGCTGTAGGCCGGATAAGGCAAAGCCGCCATCCGGCAATCTGAACCGGAAGTGCTTATCCGGCCTCCGTTCAGTCTTACTTCTTCGTTAACAGTACGCCGCACTCCATATGGTGCGTATACGGGAACTGATCGAACAGCGCCAGACGTGAAACATTGTGCGTCTGGCTTAATGTTTCCAGGTTCTTACACAATGTCTCCGGGTTACAGGAGATGTACAGAATACGCGGATACGCCTGCACCATTTTCTCCGTTTCGCTGTCCAGACCGCTGCGCGGTGGGTCAACGAAAATGGTCTCGCACTGATAACTCTTCAGATCAATCCCCTGCAACCGGTTGAATTCGCGAACACCGTTCATTGCCTGCGTAAACTCTTCGGCTGCCATACGGATAATTTGTACATTATCAATATGGTTAGCGGCGATGTTGTACTGGGCTGCAGCAACGGACGGCTTGGCGATTTCGGTGGCCAGTACGCGGTTGAAGTTCTGTGCCAGCGCTAATGAAAAGTTGCCATTACCGCAGTACAGCTCCAGCAGATCGCCCTTTGAATCTTTGGTGACATCAATCGCCCATTCCAGCATCTGAATGTTCATTGCAGCATTCGGTTGCGTGAAACTGTTCTCAACCTGGCGGTAGATAATCTCTTTGCCCGCGACCGGTAAACGTTCGTCGATATAATCCTGATCCAACTCGATTTTAGTTTTGGTCGCCCGGCCGATCAGGTGCACATTCAGGTTTTGCGCCCGCAGCGCATCCCGCAGCACTTCGGCTTCCTGGCGCCACTCATTATCCAGTTTTTTATGGTACAGCATGGATATCACCGCCTGACCGCTCAGGGTGGTGAGGTAATCAATCTGGAACAGTTTGTGACGCAGGATGTGGTTGTTGCGTACACCTTCAATCATTGCCGTCATCAGCGTGTTGATAAGCTCGCTGGCCGCCGGGAAACTGTCGACACGAATGCGGTTTTTCGTTTGGCTGTCGAACATGATGTGGTACAGGTCATCCCCGTCATGCCACAGACGGAACTCGGCACGCATACGGTAATGGCTAACCGGTGAGCGGAACACTTCCGGAGCCTGTGCATAAAATGGCGTCATTAAGCTCTGCAGACGCACCACTTTTTCAGCTAACTGTGCGTCGTACTGTTCTGTCGGAAGGTGTTCGGGGGTCATGATGCGTCCTGAAAAATAAAAGTACGCGGGGATTGTAGGGATTGCTCATCAGATGTCCAGTTATTGATGATTTCCGATATTGTGATATCCGGTCTGGACAGTAGGTTGTAACAAACTGTAGCATCCGTTTTCCGGTCCTGTGAGTTAAAAGGGAATCCAGTGTGAATCTGGAGCTGACGCGCAGCGGTAAGGAAAGGTGAAATGAGAGCGTAAAGCAGACACTGCCTGTGGGTGGGAAGTCTTCATTTCTTTTTATTCGGTATCCTGAATAACCTTCCAAGCCCGAAGACCTGCCGGCTAACGTCGCATCTGGTTTTCACTATCGCGTACTATCGGTGGACCTGCGGCATCCTTCTTATATTGTGGATGCTTTACAATGATTAAAAAATCGTTGCTGTTGACGGCGCTTTCCGTCGCGGCATCTTCTGGTTGGGCGCAGGATGCTAGCCCAGATACTCTCGTCGTCACTGCCAACCGTTTTCAGCAGCCCCTAAGCGCAGTACTTGCACCCATCACCGTCGTTACACGTCAGGACATTGATCGCTGGCAATCTACCTCGGTAAACGATGTACTGCGTCGTTTGCCTGGTGTTGATATCGCGCAAAGCGGCGGTATGGGGCAAAACTCGTCTATTTTTATTCGCGGCACTAACGCCAGCCATGTTCTGGTGTTGATAGATGGTGTGCGTCTTAATTTAGCGGGAGTTAGCGGCTCGGCCGATCTTAGCCAGTTCCCGGTATCGCTGGTGCAACGTATTGAGTATATCCGCGGGCCGCGTTCCGCTATATATGGTTCGGATGCGATTGGCGGTGTGGTGAATATCATTACTACGCGCGAAAAACCAGGGACGGAACTGACCGCCGGCGTGGGAAGCAATGGGTATCAGAATTACGATATCTCAACCCAGCAACAGCTTGGCGAAAATACGCGTGTCACGTTGATGGGCGATTATGCCTACACCAAAGGCTTCGATGTCGTGGCCTACGGTAGCACTGGTGCACAGGCTCAACCGGATAAAGACGGTTTCTTAAGCAAGACGCTGTATGGCGCACTGGAGCACAACTTCTCCGAGACATGGAGTGGGTTCGTTCGTGGTTATGGTTATGATAACCGCACAGATTATGACTCGTATTATTCTCCTGGCTCGGCGCTACTTGATACCCGACAGCTTTATAGTCAGAGCTGGGACGCTGGGTTACGTTTTAATGGCGAGCTTATTCAGTCGCAACTGGTTTCGAGCTACAGCCACAGTAAAGACTACAACTATGATCCGAACTATGGCCGCTATGATTCCTCGGCCACGCTGGATGATATGCAGCAATATAATGTTCAGTGGTCAAACAGCATAGTTGTTGGCCACGGTAACATTGGTGCAGGCGTGGACTGGCAAAAGCAAACCACGGAGCCAGGCACTGGGTATGTTACGGACGGTTACGACCAACGCAATACTGGCCTCTATTTGACGGGATTACAGCAGCTTGGTGACTTCACCTTCGAAGGTGCGGCACGTAGTGATGATAACTCCGAGTTTGGTCGTCATGGCACATGGCAAACCAGTGCCGGATGGGAGTTTATCGAAGGCTATCGTTTCATTGCCTCCTATGGCACATCTTACAAAGCGCCAAATCTGGGGCAGTTGCATGGCTATTACGGCAATGCAAACCTTGACCCCGAAGAGAGTAAGCAGTGGGAAGGGGCGTTTGAAGGGTTAACATCAGGTGTTAACTGGCGCGTGTCAGGGTATCGCAACGATATCGATGACATGATCGACTACAACACTCACACTCAGAAGTACTACAACGAAGGCAAAGCGCGTATTAAAGGTATCGAAGCGACTGCAAACTTCGACACCGGGCCGTTGGCGCATACGCTTAGCTACGACTACGTAGATTCGCGTAATGCGATTACCAACGAGCCACTGGCTCGCCGTTCTAAACAGCAGGTGAAATACCAACTCGACTGGCAGGTCTATGATTTTGACTGGGGCCTGACATATCAATATCTGGGGACGCGATACGATACGGACTACGTTACTTATCAACCGGTAAAATTGGGCGGTGTGAGTTTGTGGGATCTGGCTGTGTCATATCCGATCACCTCACAGCTGACAGTTCGTGGTAAAATCGCCAACCTGTTCGATAAAGATTACGAGACAGTTTATGGCTACCCAACTGCAGGACGGGAATACACCTTGTCTGGCAGCTACACCTTCTGATTCACGTCCTACCGTGCTGGTGTTTGATTCCGGCGTCGGTGGGTTGTCGGTCTACAATGAGATCCGGAATCTCCTGCCGGATCTCCACTATATATATGCTTTCGATAACGTCGCTTTTCCTTATGGTGAGAAAAGCGAAGAGTTTATCGTTGAGCGTGTTGTTGAGATTGTGACGGCAGTTCAGCAACGCTATCCCCTCGCACTTGCGGTTATCGCATGCAATACCGCCAGCACGGTGTCACTCCCGGCATTACGTGAAAAGTTCGCTTTTCCGGTTGTCGGTGTGGTGCCTGCGATTAAACCCGCGGCGCGGCTCACGGCGAATGGTATTGTCGGGCTACTGGCGACGCGCGCGACGGTGAAACGCTCGTACACACACGAATTGATTGCGCGGTTTGCTAACGAGTGTCAGATAGCGATGTTGGGATCCGCTGAGCTGGTGGAACTGGCAGAAGCGAAGCTGCACGGAGAACCCGTCTCGCTGGAAGAGCTGCGTCGTATTCTGCGACCGTGGCTGCGGATGTCGGAACCCCCTGATACGGTGGTCCTTGGATGCACCCATTTCCCTCTATTACAGGAAGAGTTATTGCAAGTCCTCCCGGAAGGGACGCGACTGGTGGATTCCGGTGCAGCGATTGCGCGTCGAACGGCCTGGCTATTGGAACACGAAGCGCCAGATGCAAAATCAGCCGATGAGAATGTGGCATTCTGCATGGCAATGACAACAGAGGCTGAACAATTATTGCCAGTGTTGCAGCGCTATGGCTTCAAAACGCTCGAAAAACTGGCGATTTAGTCTGTTTTGGTGAAAAAGTACGCACTCGGAAAATTATTTTAAATTTCCCCTTGTCAGCCTGAAATAACTCCCTATAATGCGCCTCCACTGACACGGAACAACGGATTACACGCCGCCGGGTCAGCGGGGTTCTACTGAGAATCTCGTAGAGAAAAGCAAAAATAAATGCTTGACTCTGAATGAGGAAAACGTAATATACGGGACCTCGCGACAGAGCGCTAAAGCGCGTCGCAACTGCTCTTTAACAATTTATCAGACAATCTGTGTGGGCACTCGAAGATACGGATTCTTAACGTCGCAAGACGAAAAATGAATACCAAGTCTCTTGA
>NZ_JANEWJ010000015.1:0-118584 GCF_028069755.1 Citrobacter sp. Igbk 16
ATAATGATTCTTGACTATTCGTGCTTATTTGCCCCATTTTCTTAATTAAAAAAAGTTCCCTTTTGTTAATATTTTGAAACATCTCCATTGATAAATGAAACATCTTTAAAGTATTAGTATCATATTCGTGTTGGATTATTCTGTGTTTTTGCGGAGAATGAAGTTGCCGACTGGTTAATGAGGGTTAGCCAGTGAGCAGTGGCATAAAAAAGCAATAAAGGCATATAACAGAGGGTTAATAACATGAAAGTTAAAGTACTGTCCCTCCTGGTACCGGCTCTGCTGGTAGCAGGCGCAGCAAATGCGGCTGAAATTTACAACAAAGACGGCAACAAATTAGATCTGTACGGTAAAGTCGACGGTCTGCACTATTTCTCTGATGACTCTACTAAAGATGGCGATCAGACCTATATGCGTATCGGCTTCAAAGGTGAAACCCAGGTAAACGACCAGCTGACCGGTTACGGCCAGTGGGAATACCAGATCATGGGTAACTCCTCTGAAAACGAAAACAACGCCTGGACGCGTGTCGCGTTTGCCGGTCTGAAATTCGCTGATGCAGGTTCTTTCGACTATGGTCGTAACTACGGCGTGGTTTATGACGTCACGTCCTGGACCGACGTCCTGCCGGAATTCGGCGGCGATACCTACGGTTCTGACAACTTCATGCAGCAGCGTGGTAACGGCTTTGCAACCTACCGTAACACTGATTTCTTCGGTCTGGTTGATGGTCTGAACTTTGCCCTGCAGTACCAGGGTAAAAACGGTAGTCCGGAAGGTGAAGGGACCGGTGTGACTGGCAACGGTCGTGACGCACTGAATCAGAACGGTGACGGCGTTGGCGGATCTATCACTTATGATATCGGCGCAGGCTTCTCCCTGGGTACCGCAGTTACCAGCTCCAAACGTACTGATGAGCAGAACAAGCTGAACTTCGGTACCGGCGATCGTGCTGAAACCTACACTGGCGGTCTGAAATACGACGCGAACAACGTCTACCTGGCAGCACAGTACACCCAGACCTACAACGCAACGCGTGCAGGCAAACTGGGCTGGGCAAACAAAGCGCAGAACTTCGAAGCTGTTGCTCAGTACCAGTTCGACTTCGGTCTGCGTCCGTCTGTGGCTTACCTGCAGTCCAAAGGTAAAGATCTGGACAGCGGCTACGGCGACCAGGATATCCTGAAATATGTTGATGTTGGCGCGACCTACTACTTCAACAAAAACATGTCTACCTATGTTGATTACAAAATCAACCTGCTGGATGACAACAACTTTACCCGTAATGCAGGTATCTCTACCGATGATATCGTAGCACTGGGTCTGGTTTACCAGTTCTAATCTGCATTTATTTCTATCAAAGGCCCTACGGGGCCTTTTTTAATGCCGTTTTTCTGACGTACAAACACTCTTTTTTGGTGTACTCTTGCGCCCGTTTTCATAAGGGTAATCACGTATGGATATGATTTTTTGCCGTGCAGCGCTCCTGGCTGTAACACTCTTTTTTGTCGGGTGCGATGAGGCCCCGAAATCAAATCAGACCCCGTCCTCAACCGCGACAGTCCTGGAAGGTAAAACCATGGGCACCTTCTGGCGGGTCAGTGTAGTTGGCCTGGATGACAAACGCGCCGGGGAGTTGCAGGCGAAGATCCAGACTCAGCTTGATGCTGATGATCAACTGCTTTCTACCTACAAGAACGATTCTGCGCTGATGCGTTTTAACCAGTCAAAAAGCCTGTCACCGTGGCCGGTGAATGATGCGCTGGCGGATATTGTGACATCGGCGTTACGTATTGGCGCAAAAACTGACGGTGCGATGGACATCACCGTCGGTCCGTTGGTGAATCTGTGGGGCTTTGGTCCACAGCAGCAACCGCTGCATACACCTACGCAGGCAAGAATTGATGCGGCAAAAGCGCAAACCGGGCTTGCACATCTGAAGGTGGTTAATGAGGCGCACCAGAATTATCTGCAGAAAGATCTGCCGGCGCTGTATGTTGATCTCTCCACCGTGGGGGAAGGGTTTGCGGCTGACCATCTGGCGCGATTGATGGAACAGGAAGGGATCGCCCGCTATCTGGTTTCTGTTGGTGGTGCTCTGAACAGCCGTGGAATGAATGCCGAGGGGCAACCGTGGCGTGTAGCAATACAGAAACCAACCGATCGTGAAAACGCGGTACAGGCGATTGTCGATATCAATGGACATGGCATCAGCACCTCCGGTAGCTATCGTAACTATTACGAACTGGACGGAAAACGTCTGTCCCATGTCATCGATCCGCAAACCGGTCGTCCTATTGAACACAATCTGGTCTCTGTGACGGTGATTGCACCCACGGCGCTGGAGGCTGACGGGTGGGATACCGGGCTAATGGTGCTTGGCCCGGAAAAGGCCAAAGAAGTCGTGCGTCGCGAAGGGTTGGCGGTGTATATGATTGTTAAAGAAGGCGACGGGTTTAAAACCTGGATGTCGCCGCAATTTAAAAGCTTCCTGGTCAGCGAAAAAAATTAAAAAGCAAGATTGCGGGTTTTTATAACCCGCAATGCGGACACACTGAGGCTAAGCGCTATGCTTAACAAAGGAGTCCATCATGACAAATCTCTTACACATAACTGATGATGAACGCTGGCAGTCTGTGCTGGACCGTGACGCGGGTGCTGACGGTCAGTTTGTTTTTGCTGTTCAGACGACCGGCATTTTCTGTCGGCCGTCCTGTCGGGCAAAACATGCGCTGCGCAAAAATGTCAGTTTCTTCGCGGATGCAGAGCAGGCACAGGCGGCAGGGTTTCGCCCCTGCAAACGCTGCCAGCCGGACAAAGACAGCGCACAACAGCAGCGGCTGAACAAAATAGCCCACGCCTGTCAGTTACTGGAGCAGGAGTCCCCCCTCACACTGGAAGCTCTTGCGCAGCATGTTGCGATGAGTCCGTTTCACCTGCATCGCCTGTTCAAAGCAACCACCGGAATGACCCCAAAGGCCTGGCAACAGTCATGGCGTGCCCGTCGCCTGCGTGAGGCGCTGGCAAAAGGCGCACCGGTCACGCAGGCGATTCTTGACGCCGGATTCCCCGACAGCAGCAGCTATTACCGCAAAGCGGATCAGGCGTTAGGCATGACCGCCAGGCAATTTCGTCAAGGCGGCGGTAATGTTTCTGTGCGCTATACCCTCGCAGATTGCGCTCTGGGTCGCTGCCTGGTCGCGGAAAGTGAACGGGGGATCTGCGCGATCTTGCTGGGCGACGACGATGCTACGCTGATAGCAGAATTGCATGAACTGTTTCCGACAGCACGTGACGAGCCCGCCAATGCGGAGTTTCAACAACATGTGCGTGAGGTGATCGCCGTGATTAATACGCGCAATACTGCACTGTCACTGCCGTTGGATATTCAGGGAACCGCCTTTCAGCAACAGGTATGGCAAGCGCTGCGGGCAATCCCTTGTGGTGAGACAGTGAGTTATCAGCGACTGGCCAGCACTATCGGCAAGCCGAAGGCGGTGCGTGCCGTCGCCAGCGCCTGCGCGGCGAACAAACTGGCTATTGTGATCCCGTGTCACCGTGTAATCCGCGGTGACGGTGCGCTTTCTGGCTATCGTTGGGGAATAACGCGCAAAGCGCAACTGTTGCAACGTGAAGCCACCCGCGAGGAAACATAATGCTCGATCTCTTTGCCGATGAGAAACCCTGGCACGAGCCGCTGGCGTCAGGTGCGGTGATTTTGCGGCGTTTTGCATTTGAATCCGCACCCGCTTTACTGCGGGCAATCGCGGCGACAGCCAGGCAGTCGCCGTTTCGCCAGATGGTCACTCCAGGCGGCTATACGATGTCGGTAGCCATGACGAATTGCGGCCATCTGGGCTGGACAACGGATCAACATGGCTACCTCTATTCACCGGTCGATCCCTTAACTGGCGCTCACTGGCCGCCATTACCCGAGGTCTTTGCTGAGCTGTGCCATCAGGCGGCAACGGCCGCAGGCTATCCTGATTTTCAACCGGATGCTTGCCTTATTAATCGCTATACGCCGGGGGCAAAACTGTCTTTACATCAGGATAAAGATGAACCTGACCTGCGAGCGCCTATCGTCTCTGTTTCGCTGGGCCTGCCGGCAATTTTTCAGTTTGGTGGCTTACGGCGCAACGATCCCTTAAAGCGAGTATTGCTGGAGCATGGTGATGTGGTGGTATGGGGGGGAAACTCGCGGCTGTTTTATCACGGCGTCCAGCCTCTCAAAACTGGGTATCATCCATTGACGGGGGATTGTCGTTACAACCTGACGTTTCGCCAGGCAGGTAAAAAAGAATAAAAATAAGAATTATTATTGCTGTGAGCGAAGAGATGTTTAAACTGCGGGCTGTTATTACTTGTCCGGGTTGTTTGCATGGAACTTTTACTTCTTGTCTGGCGGCAGTATCGCTGGCCATTTATCAGCGTCATGGCGCTCAGCCTTGCCAGTGCCGCGCTGGGGATTGGGCTGATTGCGTTTATCAATCAGCGCCTGATTGAAACGGTCGACACCACGCTGATGGTGCTACCGGAGTTTCTTGGCCTGCTGATGTTACTGATGGTCGTCACCCTCGGTTCACAGCTGGCGCTCACCACGCTGGGACACCACTTTGTCTACCGTCTGCGTAGCGAATTTATCAAACGTATTCTGGACACCCACGTCGAGCGTATCGAGCAAATCGGTAGCGCCTCGTTACTGGCCGGTTTAACCAGCGATATCCGTAACATTACCATTGCCTTTGTGCGCCTGCCTGAGCTGGTACAGGGGATTATTTTGACCGTGGGGTCGGCGGCGTATCTGGCCATGTTGTCGACGAAAATGCTGCTGGTGACGGCAATCTGGATGGCAATCACCATCTGGGGCGGATTTGTGCTGGTGGCGCGGGTGTATAAACACATGGCTACCCTGCGTGAAACCGAAGACAAGCTGTACAACGACTACCAGACGGTGCTGGAAGGGCGCAAAGAGCTGACGCTCAACCGTGAGCGTGCAGAGCATATCTTTAACCAGCTGTACGTCCCGGATGCCAAAGAATACCGCCACCATATTATTCGTGCTGATACCTTCCACCTGAGCGCGGTCAACTGGTCGAACATCATGATGCTGGGCGCCATTGGCCTGGTATTCTGGATGGCCAACAGTCTGGGCTGGGCGGATACCGCGGTGGCGGCAACCTATTCTCTGACGTTGCTATTCCTGCGCACGCCGTTGCTCTCCGCCGTTGGCGCGCTGCCGACGCTGCTGACGGCTCAGGTGGCGTTTAACAAGCTGAATAAGTTCTCCCTGGCCCCCTTCAAGGCAGAATTCCCGCGGCCAACCGCATTTCCGAACTGGCAAATGCTGGAGTTGCGTGACGTGGTTTTCCACTATCAGGATAGTGCGTTCTCCGTTGGGCCTGTAAATCTGACCATTCGTCGTGGTGAACTGATCTTCCTGATTGGCGGTAACGGCAGCGGTAAATCCACGCTGGCGATGTTGCTGACCGGGTTGTACCAGCCGCAGTCTGGTGAGATTTTACTCGATGGCAAGGCGGTTGCTGTCGAAAAACCGGAGGACTACCGTAAGCTGTTCTCTGCGGTGTTTACCGACGTCTGGCTGTTTGACAAATTGCTGGGACCCGAAGGCAGAGACGCTTCTCCTGCTCTGGTCGCGAAGTGGCTGGAACATCTGCAAATGGCGCACAAGCTGGAGCTGAACGACGGGCGCATTCTCAATCTCAAGCTGTCGAAAGGGCAGAAAAAACGCGTGGCGCTGTTGCTGGCCTTAGCGGAGGAGCGCGACATTATTCTGCTGGATGAATGGGCCGCCGATCAGGATCCGCATTTCCGCCGGGAGTTTTATCAGGTGTTGTTGCCGCTGATGCAGGAGATGGGCAAAACCATTTTCGCCATTAGCCATGACGATCATTACTTTATTCATGCAGACCGTTTGCTGGAAATGCGTAATGGGCAATTGAGCGAACTGCTGGGCGATGAACGTGATGCGGCTTCGCGCGACGCGGTCGCTCGCACCGCCTGATCCCGGGCGTTTTTGCCCGATGGCGCGACGCTGAACGGGCCTGTGACTCTGCATGCCGTCGGTTTTTTATCCAGCCGGCGGCCTCGTTTATTGTTATTTACATAATTCGGCATCATGATTGATGATATTTCATATCATGGATTTATGATTGATGTCCGTAATAAACAAAAACAGCGCCAGGCTACGTGACGAGGAACGTGCTCGTCTTATCTGGCTACTGACCACTGATAAAGCCATCATTTCAACATTATTGGGTAAGCTTACCCTGGCTGAGCAATATGACGTCGGTACGTTAGCCGACGATATTGCTGAGGTAGGGGCACTGGTGGCGCATCTGCCGCCACCCGATCTGGCCGATACCCTCGAAGCACTGCCCTCCGAAGAGCGTCACGCCCTGTGGCGACTGGTCGAAAGTGAAAAACGCGGCAACGTCCTGCTTGAAGCATCAGAAAATGTGTGGGATGACCTGATCGACGAGATGAGCGACCGCGAGCTACTGGATGCGCTGCAATATCTCGACATCGACGAACAGATTTATCTGGTACAGCATTTACCCCGTAACCTTACCGGTCGACTGCTGGTATCACTGCCTGCTGAAGAGCGGGCGCGCGTACGTCAGGTGCTGCACTACGAGAAGAATCGCGTCGGTGCGATCATGGAGTTCGAAGTCATCACCGTACGTCCGGACGTGACGCTGGAAGTGGTGCAGCGGTACTTGCGGCGGCTGGGAAAAATGCCGGAGAACACCGATAAACTCTTCGTAACCGATCGCAATAAAGTCCTGGTGGGCGAACTGACGCTAACCTGTATTCTGCTTAATGACGTGCAGCGTAAAGTCAGCGAAGTGATGGAGGATGATCCGCTGACATTTTCTCCGGAAGATATCGCCGAGAACGCTGCGCGTACGTTTGAACGTGATAACCTGGTCAGTGCTGCGGTGGTTGATCCCTCTGGCAAACTGATGGGACGCTTAACCATCGATGAGATCGTCGATGTGGTTTATGAAGAAACCGATACCGATCTGCGTCGAATGGGGGGCTTAAGTGCCGAAGAGGACGTATTCGCTCCGGTCACTAAAGCGGTAAAAACCCGTTGGGCGTGGCTGGCAATTAATCTCTGTACCGCCTTTATCGCCTCGCGGGTAATCGACGGTTTCGAGCACACCATTTCACAACTGGTGGCACTGGCCTCGCTGATGCCCATTGTGGCAGGGATTGGTGGTAATACAGGTAATCAGACCATCACCATGATCGTCAGGGCGCTGGCGTTACAGAATATTCAGCCCGGCAACCTGACGTTTCTGATCCTGCGTGAGATGGGGGTTGCGCTGATCAACGGCCTTGTCTGGGGCGGAATCATGGGCGGCATCACCTGGTGGCTGTACGATGATATGGCACTGGGCGGCGTGATGACCCTGGCGATGATGCTCAATCTGCTGATGGCGGCGCTGATGGGCGTTATCATCCCGATGACGATGGTCAAGCTGGGGCGCGATCCGGCGGTCGGCTCCAGCGTCATGATTACCGCTATCACCGACACCGGCGGATTCTTTATTTTTCTCGGTCTGGCGACGCTGTTTTTGATGTAGACGCCCGTTTCCCTGTAACGATGCGCGGCAGTATCAACATCGTGACCACGCCGGCAACCACGCCAATTGCCAGGTTGCCGGTAGAGACTGTCGCGGCGACGGTAACCAACATTGCCAGCGTTTCGGCGACCGGCATGTTGGCCAGCGTCGAGGGTTGGATGCTGTGCCAGCTAAACGTTTTCACCGCCACAATCACCATAATTCCCGCCAGTACTGACATCGGTATCTTCGCCATCACCTCGCTGAGTGCGGTGACGAGCAACAGCAAGACCAGCCCGGCGGCGAACGTGGAAACACGGCTGCGCGCTTTCCCCATCTCAACGTTGACAATCGTTTGACCGATCATCGCGCATCCGGCGATGCCGCCATAAAAACCGGCCAGGATATTGGCTACGCCCAGTCCAGTGCTTTCACGGTTTTTATTCGACGGGGTGACCGTCAGGTCGTCAACCAGTCGGGCAGTTAACAATGACTCCATCAACCCAACAAAAGCGATGCTCAGTGCGCAGGGCCAGATAATGGCTAACGTTTGCAGGTTGAGTGGTACGAGTAACTGCGTCAAGCCCGGCAGACCGCCGCTCATGGAACCTTCGTCACCGACGGTCGGTAACAGTTGCCCGCTGGTGACAGTGAACACGGTCAGCAGCACGATGGCGATAAGCGGCGCGGGGATTGCTTTAATAAACCGCGGAACCCACAGCACAATCAGCAGCGTCAGGACGAACAGCCCCCAGATTAACGGGCTTTTCCCCCAGAAGTGCGGAACCTGAGCAAAGAAAATCAAAATACCCAGCGCGTTGACAAAACCGGTCATCACTGCCGTGGGGATGAACCGCATCAAACGTGCCATGCCTAACACACCAAACAGGATCTGAATAATCCCGGCCAGCACTACCGCAGGCAGGATGTATTGCACGCCGTGTTGATGCACCATCGGGCCAATGACTAATGCAACCGATCCTGCAGCGGCGGTAACCATTGCCGGACGCCCACCTAAAAAGGACATCGCCAGGCACAGTACGACCGAGGCTATCAGGCTGACTTTAGGGTCCACGCCAGCGATAACTGAAAACGAAATCACTTCCGGGATCAGCGCCAGGGCGGTTACCACACCAGCCAGCGTTTCACGAACCAACAGGCGGGGTTGGCGTAACACGGTGCGGGTGGTGGGTTCTGCCACCGCGGCAGGGGAAGAGTGTGTTGCAGACATAGTTACTCTCAGGTCAGAAAAGGCCTGATGACAGCAGACCGACAGGCATCCGTGCGGTGAATAGCAAAGCGCAGCATAGTACCCGTCTGACGGGGAGGTTTCCAGAAATGATTGTCAATAACCGTATAAATAATCAACGTATTAATAACATTTTTAAAATTTAAATATAATTTATAAACAATATTTAATTATTTTTACTTAAGTGTTACCGTTGTTACCGCTCGATTTTCACCTGCACTAAAAGCAAAAAGCGATACTAAAAGTAAGGCATTAACATTATGAAAAAAGTGACTGCCATGCTCTTCACCATGGCCGTAGGGCTGAATGTTGTCTCGATGGCAGCAAAAGCGAAAGCGGCGGAAGAGCAGGAAACGGATGTACTGTTGATTGGCGGCGGCATCATGAGCGCCACACTGGGAACCTATTTACAGGAACTGGAGCCGCAATGGTCAATGACCATGGTAGAGCGACTGGATGGCGTTGCTCAGGAGAGTTCAAACGGCTGGAACAACGCCGGAACAGGCCACTCCGCACTTATGGAACTGAACTACACGCCTAAAAAGGCTGACGGTAGCATCAGTATTGAAAAGGCAGTCGAAATTAACGAAGCCTTCCAGATTTCCCGCCAGTTCTGGGCGTATCAGGTCAACAATGGCGTGATGCATGAACCCCGCTCGTTTATTACCACGGTTCCCCATATGAGCTTTGTCTGGGGCGACGAGAACGTGAATTTCCTGCGTGCCCGTTACACGGCACTCCAGCAAAGCACCCTGTTCCGCGGTATGCGCTATTCTGAAGATCACGCGCAGATTAAAGAATGGGCGCCTCTGGTTATGGAAGGTCGCGATCCAAAACAGAAAGTTGCGGCAACGCGTACCGAGATCGGTACTGACGTGAACTACGGCGAAATTACGCGCCAGCTGATTGCATCGTTGCAGAAAAAACCTAATTTTGCGCTGCAACTGAGCACCGAAGTTCGCGGCTTTAAGCGTAACGCGGATAATAGCTGGACTGTCACGGTTGCCGATCTGAAAAACAACGAAGCGGAACACGCCATTAAGGCGAAGTTTGTCTTTATTGGTGCCGGTGGGGCAGCACTGAAACTGCTGCAGGAAACCGATATCCCGGAAGCGAAAGGCTATGCCGGATTCCCGGTTGGTGGTCAGTTCCTGGTGGCGGAAAACCCTGATGTGGTCAATCGTCACCTGGCGAAAGTGTATGGCCAGGCATCTGTCGGCGCGCCGCCGATGTCCGTACCGCACATTGACACCCGTATTCTGGATGGTAAACGCGTGGTGCTGTTTGGGCCGTTCGCGACCTTCTCCACCAAATTCCTGAAAAATGGCTCTTTGTGGGATCTGCTCAGTTCTACTACCACGTCCAACTTTATGCCAATGGTGAATGTGGGTCTGGATAACTTCGATCTGGTCAAATATCTGGTAAGCCAGGTCATGCTCAGCGACGACGAACGTTTTGCTGCTCTGCAGGAGTACTATCCAGAGGCGAAGAAAGAAGACTGGCGTTTGTGGCAAGCGGGCCAGCGCGTGCAGATCATCAAAAGCGATGCTGAGAAGGGCGGCGTTCTGCGTCTGGGAACCGAAGTGGTCAGCGATAAAGAGGGAACCATTGCTGCGCTACTGGGCGCATCACCGGGGGCATCAACCGCGGCACCGATCATGCTGCATCTGATGGAAAAAGTGTTTAAAGATAAAGTTGCCAGCCCACAATGGCAGGCGAAGCTGAAAACGATTATTCCGTCTTATGGCACGAAGCTGAATGGCAACGTTGATGCTACGGAGCAAGAGCTGCAATACACCAGTGAAGTACTGGGTCTGAAGTACGATAAACCGCAGGTCGCTGATGAAGCACCAAAACCACAGCTAAAACCTCAGGCACAACCGCAACCTGAGCAGAAAGCCGTAGCGGATATCGCGCTGTAAAAAAAGGCCGGATTAGGCGGTACGCCGCCATCCGGCACATTCTCACTTATCGCGCGACGGCGTCCTGAATCTTATCTTCTGCTTTCCAGATGCGGTATTTCACCTCCACGTTTTCTGGGGTGTAGACCACAATCGGTAATTTGCTGTTGTAACGCAGCATACCGTCTTCACCCAGATACGCGGTGATGAATTTCTTCTCTTTCTTGCCGTCCGGGCAGGCCATCATGGTTGAAACCGGAGAAGTGACTTTGTCGAATACGTAGTAGTCATAGCCCCAACCTTCCAGCGTTTTGCTGTCCAGTTCTCCACCAAGACGATGTTTGTTGCAATCAACTTCCAGCGTTTGTCCGATCAGCAGTTCTACTTTCAGAGTAGATTCATCTTTCTCTGGAGTAAGCTGAATAACCTGACGCTTCATTCCCTTGTCCGCTTTAGGATAAGGGGCGACTTTTTCCAGCGGCTGAGCGCTGGCATCGGTGGTTGTTGCCCACGCAGAGGTGCTGGCGAAGGCGGCGAGGAGTGCGGCAGGGACAATTGTCTTCATCTTATTGTTCACAGTGTTTCCTTTCTTCTGTCTTTCGAACGTATCCAGTGCAGGTTAGCATATTCACATCGTCTATTAATCTAAATTTACTTATATTTTAAGTGTATTAATTAATGGTTTGGAATTTGAGTAGCGATAAATGCCAGGAATTATCTTAATTATGAGATTATTATCTGCTTAGTGTTTTCGTTATATAATTTACTATATAACTCATTGAAATGTGAGCAAAAGCGCATTTTTTCCCGCCAACTCAACACTCTTTTGATCCGGCAACAGCATTTACCCCAATTGGGGTATGCACCTCTAACACATCCTGAAATATCTTACGGTTAAAAATAACTACTCATAAATAGTGCGTTTTTTATTGTCGTTCAACCCGCCGAGGGAGAGCGTCATTATGGAAGGACAATGTCATGGTTGATTTATCCCGTCGAGGCATGTTGACAGGCAGTTGGCGTAAAGCCAACGCGGGGATTCGTCCGCCGTGGAGCAAGGAAGACTCTCACTTTCTGGCCAATTGCCTCCGTTGTGACGCCTGCATCCAGGCGTGTGAAACCGACATCCTGCAGCGAGGCCAGGGCGGTTATCCAAGCGTAAATTTCAAACACGGCGAATGCAGCTTTTGTTACGCCTGCGCAGAGGCCTGTCCCGAATCACTTTTTCTTCCGCGCCACACCAGGGCATGGGATCTGAATTTTTCGATCGGTGACAACTGTCTCGCGCATCAGTCCGTTGAATGCCATCGCTGTCAGGATAGCTGTGAACCCATGGCCATTACCTTTCGTCCCACGCTGTCCGGTATTTATCAGCCACAGCTCGACAATCAGGCATGTAACGGATGCGGCGCGTGTGTCGCTATCTGTCCGGTATCAGCCATTAATGCGGAGTACAACCATGGACACTAACTGGCAGGTCTGCAGCCTGGTCGTTCAGGCCAAAAGTCAGCACATCAGCGATATCGCCACGCAGTTACGTTCGTTTCCGGGTTGCGAAGTTGCTCTCAGCGATGTGGAAAGCGGTCAGCTGATTGTGGTGGTAGAAGCTGAGCATAGTGAAACGCTAATGAAAACAATTGAGTCAGTGCGCAACGTTGCGGGCGTGCTGGCGGTGTCGCTGGTTTATCACCAGCAGGATGAGCAAGGTGAGGAAACACCATGAAACTCAGTCGTCGTAGCTTTATGAAAGCTAACGCCGTTGCGGCCGCTGCGGCGGCTGCCGGGTTAAGCGTGCCGGGCGTTGCCCGCGCGGTAGTCGGTCAGCAAGAAGCGATCAAATGGGACAAAGCCCCGTGCCGATTCTGTGGTACGGGTTGTGGCGTATTGGTAGGAACCCAGCAAGGACGTGTTGTGGCATGTCAGGGCGATCCTGATGCGCCAGTTAACCGTGGGCTTAACTGCATCAAAGGTTATTTCCTGCCGAAAATCATGTACGGAAAAGACCGTTTAACGCAGCCGATGCTGCGCATGAAAGACGGCAAATATCACAAAGAAGGCGAATTCACCCCGATTAGCTGGGACCAGGCCTTTGATGTGATGGAAGAGAAGTTTAAAGCGTCTCTGAAAGAGAAAGGGCCAGACGCAATTGGTATGTTTGGCTCCGGTCAGTGGACCATCTGGGAAGGCTACGCTGCCGCAAAACTGTTCAAAGCCGGTTTCCGTTCGAATAACATCGATCCGAACGCGCGTCACTGCATGGCGTCAGCCGTTGTGGGCTTTATGCGTACCTTTGGTATGGATGAGCCGATGGGCTGCTATGACGATATCGAACATGCAGATGCTTTCGTCCTGTGGGGCGCAAACATGGCGGAAATGCACCCGATCCTGTGGTCACGCATTACCAACCGTCGTCTGTCCGATCCTAACGTTAACGTCGCCGTTCTCTCTACCTTCCAGCATCGTAGCTTTGAGCTGGCGGATAACGGCATCGTCTTTACGCCGCAAAGCGACCTGGTGATCCTCAACTACATCGCAAACTATATCATTCAAAACAATGCGATAAACCAGGACTTCTTTAGCAAGCACGTTAACCTGCGTAAAGGGGCGACGGATATCGGCTACGGTTTACGTCCTACCCATCCGCTGGAAAAAGCGGCGAAAAACCCAGGTTCTGACGCCTCTGAACCGATCAGCTTTGAAGAGTACAAAGCGTTTGTTGCGGAATATACGCTGGATAAAACCGCAGAAATGACCGGCGTGCCAAAAGATCAGTTGGAACAGCTGGCACAGCTGTATGCCGATCCGAAGAAGAAAGTTATCTCCTACTGGACGATGGGTTTTAACCAACATACCCGTGGCGTATGGGCTAACAATCTGGTCTATAACCTGCACCTGCTGACCGGTAAAATTTCTCAGCCAGGCTGCGGCCCATTCTCACTGACGGGTCAGCCTTCCGCTTGTGGTACCGCGCGTGAAGTCGGGACCTTCTCTCACCGTCTGCCTGCGGACATGGTGGTGACGAACGAGAAACACCGCGATATCTGTGAAAAACACTGGAACATTCCGGCGGGGACCATTCCGGCGAAAATCGGCCTGCATGCTGTGGCGCAGGATCGTGCACTGAAAGATGGCAAGCTCAATGTCTACTGGGTGATGTGTAACAACAACATGCAGGCTGGGCCGAACATCAACGAAGAGCGTATGCCTGGCTGGCGCGATCCTCGCAACTTTATCATCGTTTCCGATCCGTACCCGACGGTCAGTGCTCTGGCGGCCGACCTGATCCTGCCAACAGCGATGTGGGTAGAGAAAGAAGGGGCTTACGGTAACGCCGAGCGCCGTACTCAGTTCTGGCGCCAGCAGATTAAAGCACCGGGTGAAGCGAAATCTGACCTGTGGCAAATGGTGCAGTTCGCCCGCCGATTCAAAACGGAAGAAGTCTGGCCGGAGGAACTGCTGGCGAAGAAACCCGAGCTGCGCGGTAAGACGTTGTATGACGTGCTGTTCGCCACGCCAGCTGTCACGAAATTC
The DNA here is from genome assembly GCF_028069755.1 of Citrobacter sp. Igbk 16. Classification (NCBI taxonomy): domain Bacteria; kingdom Pseudomonadati; phylum Pseudomonadota; class Gammaproteobacteria; order Enterobacterales; family Enterobacteriaceae; genus Citrobacter; species Citrobacter sp. Igbk 16. Next base: position 14,274 of record NZ_JANEWJ010000015.1, read on the forward strand.
CCGGTCAGCGAACTGGCTGAAGATCAACTCAACGATGAATCTCGCGAACTCGGCTTCTACCTGCAAAAAGGTCTGTTCGAAGAGTATGCCTGGTTTGGTCGCGGACACGGACACGATCTCGCACCGTTCGATGATTACCACAAGGCGCGCGGGTTACGCTGGCCGGTGGTTGACGGTAAGGAGACCCAGTGGCGCTATAGCGAAGGCAACGATCCGTACGTGAAGGCTGGAGAAAGCTACAAGTTCTATGGCAAACCGGATGGGAAAGCCGTCATCTTCGCGCTGCCATTTGAACCGGCGGCTGAAGCGCCGGATAAAGAATATGACCTGTGGCTGTCTACCGGACGTGTGCTGGAACACTGGCATACCGGCAGTATGACGCGTCGTGTGCCTGAACTGCACCGTGCTTTCCCGGAGGCGGTACTGTTTATCCATCCGCTGGACGCGAAAGCGCGCGATCTGCGCCGAGGCGACAAGGTCAAAGTGGTTTCCCGTCGTGGTGAAGTGATTTCGATTGTTGAAACACGCGGCCGCAACCGTCCGCCGCAGGGGCTGGTGTACATGCCGTTCTTCGACGCCGCACAGTTGGTGAACAATCTGACGCTGGATGCGACGGATCCGCTCTCTAAAGAGACGGATTTCAAGAAGTGCGCTGTGAAACTGGCGAAGGTGTAACGCGTTATGTCCCGGTCAGCAAAACCCCAAAATGGCCGCCGCCGCTTCCTGCGCGATATGGTTCGTGCAGCTGGCGGGCTGGCTGTCGTTGGCGTGGCGCTGGGGTTGCAACAGCAAACTGCACGCGCAACAGGCGTGCGGTTGCGCCCGCCTGGGGCTCTGAGTGAGGACGCATTTGCCAGCGCCTGCGTGCGCTGTGGTCAGTGCGTCCAGGCTTGCCCGTACGACACGCTGAAACTGGCAACGCTGGCCTCCGGGCTGGCGGCCGGAACACCTTATTTTGTCGCTCGCGACATCCCCTGCGAGATGTGTGAAGACATTCCGTGCGCCAAAGTTTGCCCCAGCGGCGCGTTGGACAGGGAGATTGAGTCTATTGACGATTCACGCATGGGGCTGGCGGTGTTGTTGGATCACGAGAACTGCCTCAACTATCAGGGATTGCGTTGCGACGTTTGCTATCGCGAGTGCCCGAAAATCGATGAGGCCATCACCCTGGAGTTGGATCGCAACATGCGTACCGGTAAGCATGCGCGGTTTATTCCAACCGTGCATAGCGATGCCTGTACTGGCTGCGGTAAATGCGAAAAAGTCTGCGTACTGGAACAGCCGGCAATAAAAGTGTTGCCACTGTCGTTGGCAAAAGGGGAGTTGGGACACCATTACCGCTTCGGTTGGCTGGAGGGGAACAATGGCAAATCGTAAACGTGATGCGGGGCGTGAAGCACAAACGAAAAAAGGTTGGTGGCGGAGCCATCGCTGGCTGGTGTTGCGTCGTCTGAGCCAGTTCCTGGTTCTGGCAATGTTTCTCAGCGGTCCGTGGCTGGGCGTGTGGGTGCTGCATGGTAATTACAGCAGCAGCCTGTTGCTGGATACCATTCCGTTAACCGATCCGCTGATCACCCTGCAAAGCCTGGCCAGCGGGCACTTGCCAGCAACAGTCGCGTTAACAGGGGCCGCCATTATTACGGTGTTGTATGCCCTTGCAGGTAAGCGACTGTTTTGTAGTTGGGTCTGCCCGATGAATCCGGTTACTGATTTGGCGAGCTGGCTGCGCAGAAGATTTGACCTGAATCAGTCTGCGACTTTGCCGCGCCATATACGGTACGTCCTGCTGGTGGTTATCCTGGTCGGTTCTGCCCTGACAGGGACGCTGCTATGGGAATGGATAAATCCGGTCTCTTTGCTGGGACGTAGCCTGGTAATGGGCTTTGGCAGCGGGGCGTTGCTTATTCTCGCGCTGTTTTTATTTGATTTACTGGTTGTTGAGCATGGCTGGTGCGGGCATCTCTGCCCCCTGGGTGCGCTGTATGGCGTATTGGGTAGTAAAGGTGCATTAACCGTATCGGCAAAAGAACGTAAGAGATGTAACCGCTGTATGGATTGTTTTCATGTTTGCCCGGAACCGCATGTGCTACGTGCGCCGGTGCTGGATGAGCAAAGCCCGGTGCAGGTGACCAGTCGCGATTGCATGGCCTGCGGTCGCTGTGTGGATGTCTGTTCTGAGGATGTTTTTACAATAACGATACACAAAATCATTTGAGATGCATCGCGGCGGCAAGTGAGGAAATCCCCGGGAGCATAGTAACTATGTGACTGGGGTTTCGGAGCGCAGCCAACAAAGAGGCAGCTTAAAGGATGAAGTGTAAATGCGATGGAGTTCGGGAGCTAAACAATGAAAAGCCATGACCTGATTAAAGCGCTGAGTCAATGGACAGCCGCGCTGGCCCTGGTAGTCAGTGGGGCCGTTTGGGCTGCAAACGGAGTGGATCTGAGCCAGTCACCGGAAGTCTCAGGGACACAGGAAGGGGCGATTCGCATGCCGAAAGAGCAGGAGCGTATGCCGCTGAATTATGTGAATCAGCCACCAATGGTTCCGCACAGTGTTGACGGCTACCAGGTGACGACCAATACCAACCGTTGCCTGCAGTGTCACGGTGTTGAAAGCTACCGCACCACCGGTGCACCGCGTATCAGCCCGACGCACTTTATGGACAGCAACGGCAAGGTATTGGCTGAAGTCGCTCCGCGTCGTTACTTCTGCCTGCAGTGTCATGTCCCGCAGGCTGATGCGGCACCGATTGTTGAAAATACCTTTACCCCCTCGAAAGGTTACGGGAAATGAGAGCCTGTCCCATTAGGCTATTTTATTTGCCATTTCGGACCAGGGCAGTGCTCACAGTCCTCACGTACTGTAAGTACGCTCCGGTTGTTCCGTGCTGTCCGTGTCCAAACTGGCTGCAACAATTTACGCCTACTGGAATAGGCTCGGGAGGTCATTATGGAAAATTCTAACCGTAAACCAGGCTGGATTAAGCGCGTCTGGCAATGGTGGCGTCGCCCCAGCCGTCTGGCGCTCGGCACGCTGTTGTTAATCGGCTTTGTGGGCGGCATTATTTTCTGGGGCGGCTTTAATACCGGTATGGAAAAGGCCAATACTGAAGAGTTCTGCATTAGCTGTCACGAAATGCGCAACACGGTATACCAGGAATATATGGAAACCGTACACTACAACAACCGCAGCGGTGTGCGCGCGACTTGCCCTGATTGCCACGTCCCTCATGAGTGGGGCCCGAAAATGATCCGCAAAATCAAGGCCAGCAAGGAGCTGTACGCGAAAGCACTGGGGTTGATAGATACACCGCAAAAATTTGAAGACCACCGTTTATCGATGGCGCAAAATGAATGGCGGCGTATGAAAGACAATAATTCGCAAGAGTGTCGGAACTGTCACAACTTCGAGTTTATGGATTTAACCGCCCAGAAAGGCGTAGCGGCTAAAATGCATGACCAGGCCGTGAAAGAAGGGCAAACCTGTATTGACTGTCATAAAGGGATAGCACACAAACTGCCTGATATGCGCGAAGTCAAACCGGGCTTTTAACAGGATGTAAATAATCAGGATGCTTGAGGCCAGAGAACTGCTCTGCGAGCGAGATGACAGAATACTGTTTAGCGATCTGTCATTTCGCGTCAATGCAGGGGAATGGGTACAAATTACCGGGAGTAATGGCGCAGGGAAAACCACCTTGTTGCGGTTGCTTACCGGGCTGGCTCGTCCTGACGCCGGAGAGGTTTGCTGGCAAGGGAAATCGCTGCACCAGGTGCGGGACAGTTACCATCAGGAACTACTGTGGATCGGACATCAGCCGGGGATAAAAACCCGGCTTTCGGCGTTGGAGAATCTGCGGTTTTTCCATCACGATGGCGATTGTCTGGCGGCGCTGGCGCAGGCAGGTCTCGCTGGATATGAAGATATTCCTGTTAATCAACTCTCTGCCGGACAACAGCGGCGCGTGGCGCTGGCTCGCCTCTGGCTGACCCGCGCGCGACTGTGGATCCTCGATGAACCCTTTACGGCAATTGATGTGCACGGCGTTGAGCGACTGACTCAGCGCATGGCACAGCATACAGAGCAGGGGGGTATTGTGATCCTTACCACGCACCAGCCTCTGGGTGTTGAGACCGATAAAGTGCGACGTATTGCGCTGACCAGCGAGAGGGCCGCGCAATGATGTGGCAAATCTTCCGTTTAGAACTGCGGGTTGCGTTCCGTCATAGTGCAGAGATCGCCAATCCGTTATGGTTTTTCCTGATCGTCATAACCCTGTTCCCGCTCAGCATAGGGCCGGAGCCACAGCTGCTGGCGCGTATTGCACCGGGCATTATCTGGGTTGCCGCATTGCTGGCATCATTACTGGCGCTGGAACGTTTATTTCGGGATGACCTACAGGATGGCAGCCTCGAACAATTGATGCTGCTGCCATTGCCGCTACCGGCCGTGGTGCTGGCGAAGGTAATGGCGCACTGGGTTGTAACTGGTTTGCCGCTGCTGATCCTCTCGCCGCTGGTGGCATTGCTGCTGGGAATGGATATGTATGGTTGGCAAATTATGGCACTGACGTTGCTGCTTGGAACGCCGACGCTGGGTTTTCTCGGCGCACCTGGCGTGGGACTGACGGTGGGGTTAAAACGCGGTGGCGTGCTGTTGAGCGTGCTGGTACTTCCGCTCACCATTCCATTGTTGATTTTTGCGACCGCTGCGATGGACGCCGCCTCGATGCACTTACCCGTTGAAGGGTATATGGCGATTCTTGGCGCACTACTGGTAGGAAGTGCCACGTTAAGTCCCTTTGCGACGGCGGCTGCGTTACGTATCAGCGTGCAATAGCGCAGATATGAGTTGTAGGCCGGACAAGGCGAAGCCGCCCTCCGGTAAAACGGAAATTTACTAATTTATTGAGTCTGGTGACTGAACTATGTGGAAAACACTTCATCAACTGGCGATGCCCCCACGTCTCTATCAGATCTGTGGCTGGTTTATCCCATGGCTGGCGATTGCCAGTGCAGTGGTTCTGGTAACAGGATGGGTTTGGGGATTTGGCTTCGCGCCAGCGGATTATCAGCAGGGGCAAAGCTATCGCATCATCTATCTGCACGTCCCGGCGGCAATCTGGTCGATGGGCATTTACGCGTCGATGGCGGTTGCCGCATTTATCGGCCTGGTCTGGCAAATGAAAATGGCCAATCTGGCGCTGGCAGCGATGGCGCCAGTTGGCGCAGTGTTTACCTTTATTGCACTGGTGACGGGCTCTGCATGGGGAAAACCGATGTGGGGAACCTGGTGGGTCTGGGATGCCCGACTCACTTCTGAGCTGGTGCTGTTGTTTCTCTATGTTGGCGCCATTGCGCTGTGGCATGCCTTTGATGATCGTCGCATGGCGGGACGAGCAGCCGGTATTCTGGTACTGATTGGTGTCGTGAACTTACCGATTATCCACTATTCGGTCGAGTGGTGGAACACGTTGCACCAGGGGTCGACCCGCATGCAGCAAAGTATTGATCCGGCGATGCGTACGCCACTGCGCCTGGCGATCGTCGGCTATCTACTCCTGTTTGTCACGCTGGCGCTGATGCGCATGCGTAACCTGATTTTGATGATGGAAAAACGCCGCCCATGGGTGAGCGAACTGATCTTAAAAAGAGGCCGCCAATGACCCCTGCATTTGCATCATGGAGTGATTTTTTCGCGATGGGCGGTTACGCCTTGTATGTCTGGCTGGCTGTGGCCATGAGCGTTATCCCGCTGGTGGTGCTGGTGCTGCATTCTGCACTACAGCATCGCGCGATTTTGCGCGGGGTGGCGCAACAACGGGCGCGGGAAGCCCGCATGCGTGCGGCGCAAGTGCAACGGGAGGCGGCGTGAATATTCGACGTAAAAATCGGCTATGGATAGCCTGTGCGGTGCTGGCGGGCCTGGCATTGACTATCACGCTGGTGCTCTACGCACTGCGTTCCAATATCGATTTGTTCTATACGCCGGGAGAAATACTCTACGGCAAGCGTGAAACTCAGCAGATGCCGGAAGTCGGTCAACGCCTGCGCGTTGGCGGAATGGTTATGCCGGGTAGTGTGAAGCGCGATCCGCAGTCGCTGAAAGTTAACTTCAGCATCTATGACGCCGAAGGCGTGGTGGATGTGACCTATGAAGGTATCCTGCCGGATCTGTTCCGTGAAGGGCAGGGGGTCGTTGTTCAAGGAGAACTGGATCAGGGAAATCATGTGCAGGCCAAAGAGGTCCTTGCCAAACATGATGAAAATTACACCCCGCCGGAAGTTGAAAAAGCGATGCAGGAGAACCACCGTCGCCCGGAAAGTGTTTATAAGGATAAAACGTCATGATGCCTGAAATTGGCAATGGGCTACTGTGTCTGGCACTCGGCGTTGCACTATTGCTGTCGGTTTATCCGCTGTGGGGTGTTGCGCGTGGCGATGTCCGGATGATGGCCTCTGCGCGCCCCTTTGCCTGGGTGTTGTTTATCTGTGTGATGGGTGCGTTTCTGGTGCTGGTAAACGCATTTGTGGTCAATGACTTTACCGTGACCTATGTCGCCAGCAACTCCAACACGCAACTTCCGGTCTGGTATCGCGTCGCCGCGACGTGGGGCGCGCATGAAGGCTCGCTGCTGCTGTGGGTGCTGCTGATGAGCGGCTGGACCTTTGCCGTGGCGCTGTTCAGCCAGCGGATGCCGCTGGATATCGTCGCCCGCGTACTGGCGGTGATGGGCATGGTCAGCGTCGGCTTCCTGCTGTTTATTCTGTTTACCTCCAACCCGTTTTCCCGCACGCTGCCGGACTTCCCGATAGAAGGGCGTGACCTTAATCCGTTGTTGCAGGATCCGGGGTTGATCTTCCATCCGCCATTGCTGTATATGGGCTATGTCGGTTTCTCTGTGGCTTTTGCTTTTGCCATTGCCGCACTGATGAGCGGGCGTCTGGATAGCACCTTTGCCCGTTTTTCCCGTCCGTGGACGCTGGCGGCATGGGTGTTTTTGACACTGGGTATTGTGCTCGGCTCTGCGTGGGCATACTACGAACTGGGCTGGGGCGGTTGGTGGTTCTGGGACCCGGTAGAGAACGCTTCGTTTATGCCGTGGCTGGTGGGGACTGCGCTGATGCACTCGCTGTCAGTGACCGAACAACGCGCCAGCTTTAAAGCCTGGACGTTGCTGCTGTCAATATGCGCCTTCTCGCTTTGCTTGCTCGGGACGTTCCTGGTGCGTTCGGGTGTACTGGTGTCGGTGCACGCTTTCGCCTCTGACCCGTCGCGCGGGATGTTCATTCTTGCCTTTATGGTGCTGGTTATCGGCGGTTCCCTGCTGCTGTTTGCGGTACGTGGACACAAGGTTCGCTCGCGGGTGAATAACGCGCTATGGTCGCGTGAATCGCTGTTGTTAGGGAACAATGTTCTGTTGATTGCAGCGATGCTGGTGGTGCTCCTCGGCACGCTGTTGCCGTTGGTGCACAAACAGCTGGGGCTGGGCAGTATTTCGATTGGCGAGCCATTCTTCAATACCATGTTTACCTGGCTGATGGCACCGTTTGCGCTATTGCTGGGGATTGGGCCACTGGTACGCTGGGGACGTGACCGACCGCGGAAGCTGAAAACGCTACTGATTGTCGCGTTTGTTACCACGCTGGTACTGTCCGTGCTGCTGCCGTGGCTGTTTGAAGACCGTATCGCTGCCATGACGGTCGTGGGTATGGCAATGGCATGCTGGATATTTGTGCTGGCGATGTCCGAAGCGTTCCTGCGTATTTCGCGCGGCACGAAGCTGACGCCGAGCTACTGGGGCATGGTTTCAGGTCACGTGGGGCTGGCTGTCACCATCGTCGGTATTGCCTTTAGTCAGAACTACAGCGTCGAACGCGATGTGCGTATGAAGGCGGGCGATAGCGTCGCTATTCATGATTATCAGTTCACCTTCCGCGAAGTAAAAGATATTACCGGACCTAACTATCGGGGGGGCGTGGCCGTGATTGGTGTTACCCGCGACGGCAAGCCGGAAGCGACGCTGCATGCGGAAAAACGCTTTTACAACAGCACCAGTTCAATGATGACCGAAGCGGCGATCGATGGCGGGCTGACGCGTGACTTGTACGCTGCATTAGGCGAAGAGCTGGACAACGGCGCGTGGGCAGTGCGTCTGTACTATAAACCGTTTATTCGCTGGATTTGGGCCGGAGGGTTGCTGATGGCGCTGGGCGGGTTGTTCTGCCTGTTTGATCCACGCTATCGCCAGCGCACGCGTCCTCGTGCTGCTGCGCAAAAAAACGCGCCGGAGGCTGTATGAAGCGCAATGCATTGTTAATTCCGTTTATTATTTTTCTCATTATTGCAGCGGCGCTGCTGTGGCAACTGGCACGTAACGCACAGGGAGACGACCCGACGAATCTGGAATCGGCGTTAATCGGTAAGCCGGTGCCGACGTTCCGTCTGGAGTCGCTGGAAAATCCGGGCCAGCATTACCAGGCTGATGTGTTGACGCAGGGGAAACCGGTTCTGCTGAACGTGTGGGCGACCTGGTGTCCGACCTGTCGCGCTGAGCACCAGTATCTGAACCAGCTGTCGGCACAAGGCGTGCGGGTCGTTGGGTTGAACTATAAAGACGATCGTCAAAAAGCCATCGTCTGGCTGAAAGAACTGGGCAATCCGTATGCCTTAAGTCTGTTTGACGGTGACGGTATGCTCGGGCTGGATCTTGGCGTGTATGGTGCGCCGGAAACATTCCTTATCGACGGTAAAGGCATTATTCGTTATCGCCATGCCGGTGATTTAAACGCCAGGGTGTGGGAGAGCGAGATCAAACCATTGTGGGATAAATACAGTAAGGAGGCTGCGCAATGAGGTTCTTTCTGGGCCTGCTGATGCTGGTTATCTCGGGATCGGCGCTGGCCACTATTGACGTGATGCAGTTCAAAGATGAGGCGCAGGAACAGCAGTTCCGTCAGCTTACTGAACAGTTGCGCTGCCCAAAGTGTCAGAACAACAGCATTGCTGACTCTAACTCAATGATTGCCACCGATCTGCGTCAGAAGGTTTACGAACTGATGCAGGAAGGGAAAAGCCAGAAAGAAATTGTCGATTACATGGTGGCACGATACGGCAATTTCGTGACTTACGATCCGCCGTTGACGCCGCTGACTGTGCTGCTGTGGGTGATGCCCGTTGTGGCAATTGGCTTAGGGGGCTGGATTATTTTTGCCCGCTCACGCCGTCGTGTACGAGTGAAGCAGGAAGAATTTCCTGATGAGATTACCCCCGACGGTAAACGCGGTGGATTAGGACTCTTTATACCCGGCGTTATCGTGGCGCTGGTGGTGGGCGCGGTGAGCTATTACCAAACCGGTAGCTATAAGCAGGTTAAGGTCTGGCAGCAGGCGACTGCACAGGCTCCGGCGTTGCTGGAGCGGGCGTTAGATCCAAAGGCTGAGCCGCTGAATGAAGAGGATATGGCGCGTCTGGCGCTGGGATTACGTACCCGGCTGCAAACCGATGCCGGAAACGTTGAAGGCTGGATTATGCTTGGGCGCGTAGGCATGGTTCTCGGCAACGCCAGCACGGCTACTGAAGCTTATGCCAATGCTTATCGGCTGGATCCGAAAAACAGCGATGCGGCGCTGGGTTATGCGGAAGCGTTGACCCGTTCTTCCGATCCTGATGATAACCGTCGCGGTGGGGAGTTGTTACGTCAATTGGTCAGGAGCGAACATGCGAATGTGCGTGTACTGAGCATGTACGCTTTTAACGCTTTCGAACAGCAGCGCTTCGGAGAAGCGGTTGCGGCGTGGGAGATGATGCTGAAATTATTGCCCGCCAATGATACCCGTCGGACGGTAATTGAGCGCAGCATCAAACAGGCGATGGAACAGCTGGCACCGCAGGAGAAATAAGCGTTCAGATTGCCCGATGGCGCGCAGCTTTCGGGCCTGTGTGGGGCTTGTAGGCCGGATAAGACGCTGTGGCGTCGCATCCGGCATCTTATTGATTACTGCATTCCGCGTGTTTGTAAAAACAGGATGGTGGCGGCAACGCGAGAGCGGACGTTCAGTTTACGCAGCAGGTTGCGGATATGCACTTTCACCGTTTGCTCGGAAATGTTCAGTACAGATGCAATCTGTTTATTCGATAATCCCTGAGCCAGCTCATGTAACACATCCAGCTCGCGTTCGGTGAGTACGCTGAACGGATCTTCCTCAGCGCCAAACAGTTCCCGTTCCCGCAGATAATCGCTGACGCGTTGGCTAAAGGCTTTACCTCCTTTTGCGCCAGCGCGAATGGCTTCCAGCAGGACTTCAGGATCGCTGTCTTTAAGCAAATAGCCATCCGCGCCGGCATCAATCAGGGCGTACACATCGCTGGCGGCATCCGAAACGGTCAGAATAATAATTTGTGCAGTAACGCCATCGCGGCGTAACGCATTCAGGGTATCCAGTCCGCTCATGCCTTTCATATTGAGATCGAGCAGGATCACATCAAGATCCAGACGGTTTGCCAGATCGATAGCGCTTGCACCGTCGCCGGCTTCGGCAACTACGTCAAATGCGCTATCCAGTTGCAATAATTGACTAATTCCTCGCCGCATGAGTGGGTGGTCATCAACAATCAGCACCCGAAAAGGCGTTGCTTCAGGCATACTTTTCTCCTGAGTTTTTATTAGTATCATTATTGTTTTCAGCACATAAATCGTCCAGATTCCATGTGCTGATGAGAGGATAAATTTTACCCCAATTTGTCCATGGGTAAGTAGTAAAACCTGTGGGGAAAAGGGGGCGAATAACAGGAAATGGCGAATGGTGGACATTAAAAATCAATCATGAAGATTGGTTTTTGGGGCGGGCACATACGAGAATATGAACTCTCCCGCTCCCGAAAAGAGTCAGGATGCTGAGGAAGGAAACCGATGTCCTTTTGTTCATGCTTTGCCGTAAGAGACCTCATTCCGGTCGTAATTTTATATTTGTGAGATAAAAATCTTCAGACTTTTCCGGGTATACCCGGGCACTGTCCAAAAGTGTCTATTTTCCCCGATTGAAATTTCCTCTCTAACTTGGTTTCCTTCTGATCAATCTGATTAGTTTAGTGAGGGTATATGTTTGTTCCTGTGTGGGCACTCTTTGGGGTGTTGGCCGTGATTGGACTGATGGTGATATTGGGTTTCATTCTTGAAGCAAGAGTGTACGAGGAAAGGGACAAATTCAATGATGCTTTACTTACCCGGTTAGACGCATTGAATGAGGATTTGAAGGAAGTTTTGAAAAGTAAGTAACCATTTTCTGATTTCATTAGAAGAGGGGGCTGAAAGCCTCCTGTTTTGTCTTATACCGAGGAGACTGGCCAAGTTAGCGCTTGTCATATTGGTATCTTTTTTGTACGTCTTTTTTAGGATAGACGTCATGGTGTTGTAAGTATCCCGCATAATCGTGCCATTCACATTTAGAGATCCTCCGGCATAATCACTCTGCCAACAAAGGAGATCGCCAGAGGGCAATACTGCGGTAAATGTTATTGCCCACGCGATACTGGGCGGTGCAGTGGCGGCGATGCAGGGAAACAGCGCGGCAGCGGGCGCAGCGGGTGCGGCAACGGGTGAACTTGCGGCCCGGGCGATTGCAGGTATGCTGTATCCTGATGTGACTGATCTGTCGCAACTGAGTGAGGATCAGAAGCAGACCATCAGCACGCTGGCAACGATATCAGCAGGGATGGCCGGTGGTCTGTCGGGTGACAGTACGGCGTCGGCGGCTGCCGGGGCGCAGGCCGGGAAAAATGCGGTTGAGAATAATTTCCTGAGCAGTACCTCCTCGGAAAAACGTGATGCTTTGGCAGAGAAAGTCTTAAAAGGCGATAAATCCCTGCAAACTGCGAAAGAGTTTTTACAACTTGAGAATGCCGATAAACGTAGCGATGCACTGGTTGCTAAGTTCAATAAAGAACCAGCGGAATTGAGCACGGCAGAGCGAACCGAGTTGGTAAGTTATTTGAAGATATATGCATCTGACATGCAGGCAAAATATGGTGAGGCAGTAACTAAAGAGCTGATCGCAGGAATGCTGACTGGGCAGGATTATATGAAGTCAGCGCCACAGACAGAGGCGCCGCAGAAAGCACAAACCATCATGAATACCTGGGGTTATCATAAATCCAACACCAGTATTGGAGACCCGGTATTGTTATTTGGTAGCAGTGTCCTTGGCACCACAATAAAAGAAGGTATGGTGCTTAATGCGGCAATCGGTGTGGGCGTGAATACGACCGTACAACTTAGCGGGAATGATCCTTTCAGCTATGTTGATGCAATTCTCGCCGGTGTGACAGCTGCCGCGACTACAGGTAAAAGTTGGCAGGCATCAGCAGCGATCAATATGGGAGGTGCTGCGATTGGCAGTGTGATTAAAGGGGAAGATCCGACTAACTCTGTGATAAGCACTGGCTTTGGTAGTGCGGCTGGTAGTTTAGGGGGAAAATATGTTGATTCATTGTCTCCGGTAACTGATCAAGTGACAAAGGATATTATTGGTGCAGTTACAGGTTCGACTGCTTCTGAACTTACAGGAAAAGCTGTAAAAGATGAGTTAGACAAGCGGGAGAAGAAGCAATGAATCTCTTCAACAAGGTTGGTATCTTTTGGCTTCTTTTCCTGGTTGTGTACTGTACTGCCTTAATTTCTGTTGTTCTTTTCATATGTCAACTAGGAGTGTCAACAATTTTCTTCATCAAGGATGGGGCATTCCTTTTTTCATGGGAAGAGGCACTATATATCGCATTGAAAAAAGGGAGCATCGCAGGAGTAGTATTAGGTGCTGGAGTATGGTTGAAAAATAAATTGCATAAACGTCGTTGAGAATAACTTCCTGAGTGTATCGGATAAGACAGAGCTTGAGCTGGTGAAAGAGACACTCCAGAATGGTTTTGTTGAATAAGTCGAACTTTTGCTGAGTTGAAGGATCAGATCACGCATTCCCTGACAACGCAGGCAGTCCCGTGGCAAAGCAGAAGTTCAGAATCACCCACTGGCACACCTATAGCTCTAATCAACCGTGGCTGCATGATTTTCTGACCTTGCCATCACTACCGTTCTGGTGATTAAACGCGTATTCCGGCAGACCCTCCGGAAAATCAGGTCGGCCGCTGCCGATGGCGCTTACGATACCCGGTTATGTCACGATGAACTGCCCGTAAGAAAATCCGCGCCCTCATTCCTCCCCGGAAGGGAGCGGGTTACTGGCCTGGTGAGTATGAGGACCGCAATCGCGCCATTGCTAATCAGCGGCTGAGTGGAAGTAATGCATTGTGGAAATGGACAACGGAATATAACCGTCGCGCTACAGCGGATACAGCTATGTATTAGATAAAGCAGCTGTTCGAAGGTTCACTGACACTGCGTGACTACGATGGTCAGGTTGCAGAGGCTACGTGCGCTGAACAACATGGCGAAGGCAGGTATGCCAGAAAGCGTGCGTATTGCCTGAAAATCCAGCCAGCTACAGGGACGTTCGCACAGAATCTTATTTATTCAACAAAGCCTGGTGTAGCAGGTAGTTTAGGGGGAAAAGTTGTTGATTCATTGTCTCCGGTAACTGATCAAGTAACAAAGGATGTTATTAGTGCCGTTACAGGTTCTACTGCTTCCGAACTTACAGGACAAGCTGTAAAAGATGAGTTAGACAAGCGGGAGAAAAAGCAATGAATTTGTTCCGAAGGTTAGCATTCCTTGGCTTCTTTTTTTGGGTTGCGTACTGTGCACCGGGGTTTTTCCCCGATAATTCCCCATTGCTTTCCCGTACAGAAAACAGGCATAAAAAAACCAACCACAAGGGTTGGTTTTTTTGGGAATTTTTGGTCGGCACGAGAGGATTTGAACCTCCGACCCCTGACACCCCATGACAGTGCGCTACCAGGCTGCGCTACGTGCCGACACTTATGGCTGCTAATACTACTGCTTTCCACCACGAATGCAAGAGGATGGACTGCTAACTGATTTATAATTAATCAGTTAGCGATAAATCGTTTCTCATCCGTCAGCACTTGCAGCAGCAAACTCAGCTGCGGTTTCTGATCTTTAATTTTCTCGCCGCGTAAATCATAGGTCTGGTAATTACCGTTGTTATTAAGCACCAGCGTCATCTCTGGTGTGGTAATGGCCATTGTGCTGCTGTCAGCTGCCGTGACCCAGTAATGGCGGCGTGTTGCATTAAACAAATCCTGTCCCTGTGAGTACTCACTTGCTGGGGTACTGACGTGGAGCAGGCGCTGCATCAGTGTTGTCATCAGGTCAGTATGATCGGTCAGGCTATTAATACGCTGCGCAGGTGTTCCCGGCCAGTGAATAACCAGAGGCACCTGTAGATGGCCACGTGACCAGGCGAAGTTATTCTCTTCCTGCGTCAGCGGCACGCCCCGGCCTGCGGTAATAATGACCACCGTATTGTTCAGTTTCCCGGAATCACGCAGTGCGCTGAGTATACGGTTGATGTTTGCATCCACATCTTGCGCCGCGCTGGCGTAGCGTTTGGCAAAATTCTTCTGGTTGCTGTCATCAAGGTTCGTTCCGTTAAAGGAAACCCATGAGAACCAACGGTTATCATCTTGCGCATAGCGACCCAGCCAGTTGATCCACTGGCTTGCAGTTTGTTCATCAGATTGCGTTTGCACGCTTGGCATCGAAAAGTCGGACAGCAATGCCTGGCGATACAGTGGGCTAGTGAAGCCATCAGAGGAGAACAATCCTAACTGATAACCTTGTTGATTCAACGCAGAGATTAGCGCGGCAGGCGTTCGGGTCGACAAAATGCCGTCCATGTAGCTTGGAGATACGCCATAAAACAGGCCAAAAATCCCGTTGTCTGCGGTATTTCCCGAACTCATGTGACGCGTAAAGGAGATATTCTGCCCGGCAAATTCTGCCAGAGCAGGCATCTGCTGTTCAAAGCGCGAGTAATTCAGACCGTCAACGGTGATCAGCAGGACATTCTGACCCGTTCCCATATCACGGTAACGCAGCTCACTGAGCGGATACTGGACGGAGACCGCTTCCGGATTACCCTGTTCAATCAGGCGGCGCTGATACTCTTGCGCATCCAACAGACCGTGTTTTTCCAGAAACTTACGTGCGGTCATAGGATAGGAAAGTGGCAGGTTTGCACGCTGCATGGTAATCGGGCGATAGAAGTTGGCATCAGCCCAGATGTACACCACATGTGAGGCGATAAATGAAACGAAAAAGAATGCTGCTAACGGTTTGGCAAAATGGCGGCGACGCGTCAGGCTGCGCAGTTTCTGCCAGCTCCAGGTCGCAAATAGCATTTCGATTAGCAGAATGATTGGCACGCTGATAAACATCAGCTGCCAGTCGCGAGCCGCTTCATTCTGGTCAGGGTTAATGACCAGCTCCCAGACGATGGGATTGAGATGCAGGTGGAAGCGGGTGAACACTTCGTTGTCGATCAACAACAGCGTCATACCTGCTGTCGCCAGGATGGCTGATAAGAAGCGCATCAGCCTCTGGGACATGACGATAAACGTCAGAGGAAACAGGATTAGCAGATAGGTGGCAAACACCAGGAAGCTAAAATGCCCGACAACGCTCAGGTAAGAATAAACACGCCCTGCAAGCGTTGTCGGCCAGTCGGCGACAAACAGGTAACGGCTACCGAGTACCATGGCCAACAACATATTGAACAGGGCAAACCAGTGCCCCCAGCTAACCATCTGGGAGACTTTCTCACGGTAGCGCTGATGATGAGTTACCATAAACTGTTGTTCGTTTCCCCGGAGCAGGCTCTTAGTGCGCTTGGTCGTCGTTTACCGAAGACTGCAATGCGCGGGCAAAAGAGTTCGCAATCGCCTGGCGCTGGGCCGGTGCGATGCTTGTATTGATAAGGTTAGTCACCATATTTCCCAAAACCATCAGGGAAAGATCGGTTGGTGCCTTATGTTTTTCCAGTACGTTGAGCATCTCATTCAGTAATTGTTCAACGTGTTCGTCACTATAGCGGGAAATTTGTGGCATAAATCGAAATCAGTCTGTTCATGAAAGGGCAACATATTACCGTAGAGACAGTTTTTTTTCTGCTTTTTTATCTTCTATTGCGTCACTGCCCGGCAGGTGGTTGAATACCGCCCGGTCTAAAAGGAGAGTTTATCATGAGTCTGGATATCAACCAGATTGCCCTGCACCAGCTTATCAAACGTGACGAGCAGAATCTTGAGCTGGTCTTGCGCGATTCATTACTGGAACCGACAGCGACGGTTGTCGAGATGATGGCTGAGTTGCACCGGGTGTATAGCGCCAAGAATAAAGCCTATGGCCTCTTTAGCGAAGAGAGCGAGCTGGCGCAAACGCTGCGCTTACAGCGCCAGGGTGAAGAGGATTTTCTGGCTTTTAGTCGTGCTGCGACGGGACGTCTGCGCGACGAACTGGCGAAATATCCTTTTGCCGACGGTGGTGTCGTACTGTTCTGCCATTATCGCTATCTGGCGGTAGAGTATCTTCTGGTCGCGGTGCTGAATAATTTAAGCAGCATGCGCGTCAATGAAAATCTGGATATCAATCCGACACACTATCTGGATATCAATCATGCGGACATCGTCGCGCGTATTGATTTAACCGAGTGGGAAACCAACCCGGAGTCCACGCGCTACCTGACGTTCCTGAAAGGGCGGGTCGGGCGTAAAGTTGCCGATTTCTTTATGGATTTCCTCGGTGCCAGCGAAGGTCTGAATGCCAAAGCGCAAAACCGTGGCCTGCTGCAGGCCGTGGACGACTTTACCGCTGAGGCGCAGCTCGATAAGACTGAGCGTCAGAACGTGCGCCAGCAGGTCTACAGTTACTGTAACGAGCAGTTGCAGGCAGGTGAAGAGATCGAACTGGAGTCGCTATCCAAAGAGCTTTCCGGCGTCAGTGAAGTCAGCTTTAGTGAGTTTACCGCGGATAAAGGGTATGAGCTGGAAGAAAGCTTCCCGGCAGATCGCAGTACGCTGCGTCAGTTAACGAAATTTGCCGGAAGCGGCGGCGGATTGACGATTAACTTCGATGCCATGCTATTGGGCGAGCGTATTTTCTGGGACCCGGCGACAGACACGTTGACCATTAAAGGTACGCCGCCGAACCTGCGTGACCAACTGCAGCGCCGCACGTCAGGCGGAAAATAATATCGTTGATGCCGGATGGCGGCTTAATTGCTTTATCCGGCCTTTGGTTTTGTCGCCATCGATAAACAACGCCCATAAAAAAACCCCGCCAGGGCGGGGTTTTTCTTCAACTTGTTGGCGATTACGCGCGAACGAAGTCGATGTGAGACAGCTTCGGCTTGAACGGGTGACGCTGTACAGCCTGAGCTTTAACTTTAACTTCTTTACCGTCAACAACGAGGGTCAGAACTTCGCTGTAAAATTCAGCTTTAGCTTGCATGTTCATAACTGCATCGTGATCCAGTTCGATAGCAACCGGGGCTTCTGCGCCACCGTAGATGATTGCCGGGAACTTGTTAGCGGCACGCAGGCGGCGGCTCGCACCCTTACCCTGCTCTTTACGTACTTCAGCGTTGATAGTAAACATTTAAATCTCTCTTTAATAATTCCTGCTACAGGCGACCCAGCAACAGGTAAGTGATCTGCTTTGCGTATGCAAAAGCGGGCGAGATTCTATACTCAAACGGCTGGCACATCAATCAAAAGTACGATTAACCGCGTAATTCATGTGCCCGCCGGAAACGACCTTCATAGTCGAAGACTTTTTCACGTACCTGCCAGTACTGGCCTTTCATGCGCGCCACCACAAAATCAGGATGACGTAACAACGCCTGCTGATTGAGGATATCGGCGGCGGTTATCCAGCGTAAGGGCACGCCGGGGGTACGGGTATGTGGGCGAATAAACAGCTGTTCAAAGGCCGTTCGCTGTGCGGGCGTGTGTAAGCGAAAACGCTCGCTGACGTCGGCACCATCTTCATCGTAATAGGTGATTTTCAACCATTCGCCTTTTTCATCCTCGCCGTTCTGTAACACCATGCCGCTACAGCGCAGAACCAGCGCATCTTTGAGCCTGAGCGCGGCTTTCAACATGTCATCCGGGTCTACCAGCACCGTGTCGCACTCGCGACAACGACGGGCGGCGATGTCATTTTCCGCGTTGCACTGTGGGCAGTTTTTAAAACGAAAGCGGAAATCGCACTGCTCGCGATGACCGTCATCATCTTCAAACCATCCCTGGCAGCGACGGCCAAAGTGTTCGATCAGTGTGCCATCAGCGGTTGTTTTCCCCCAGAAAGTGTTAGCAAATCCGCAGGCAGGGCAGAATACCTGCACCGGAATGTTGTCACTTTTCCCTTTGGGCGCACCCACTTCCGGGGCGTACAGATCGTGCGGATTCCCGGCGTAATCAAGGATCAGACAGTCCGTTTTCCCCGGAGCCAGGCGCAACCCGCGTCCAACGATTTGTTGGTACAAGCTGACCGACTCGGTTGGGCGCAGGATGGCTATCAGATCAACATGTGGGGCGTCAAATCCGGTGGTTAATACCGCAACGTTAACCAGATAGCGAAAGCGCTGTGATTTGAAGTCTTCGATTAATACATCACGTTCCGATCCCGGTGTCTCTCCGGTGATAAGCGCCGCATCATCAGCAGGGAGCAGGCCGACAATCTCTTTGGCGTGCTCAACGGTAGCGGCGAAAATCATTACCCCTTTGCGCGTCTGAGCAAACTCAATAATCTGACTGATGATATGCGGTGTTATTCGTTGTTGTTTTTTCAGCTCCCGATTAAGGTCTGCTTCACTGAACAGGCCATTACTCTGCGCCTGCAGGCGACTGAAATCATATTGTACGACCGGCATATCGAGGCGTTCCGGCGGCGTCAGATAACCGTGCTTAATCATGTAGCGCAGCGGCAATTCATAAATGCAGTCGCGAAATAACGCTTTTTCATCGCCGCGTACCATACCGTGATAATGGAAATGATAAATCCAGCCTTTGCCCAGGCGAAAAGGTGTGGCGGTGAGCCCGAGCAGGCGTAGATGAGGATTTACGTGGGTCAGGTGTGTCAGGATCTGTTGATACTGGCTCTCTTCATCATCACCAATGCGATGGCATTCATCGACGATGAGCAGGGAAAATTCGCCCTGGAAGGCGTCCAGATTCCGTGCCACCGACTGAACGCTGCCAAAAACCACTTTCCCGTGGCTCTCTTTGCGCTTTAACCCGGCGGCAAAGATATCGGCTTCCAACCCCAGAGCGCAGTACTTGGCATGATTCTGCGCAACCAGCTCTTTGACATGTGCCAGCACCAATACGCGCCCACGTGCAACCCGCGCCAGTTCAGCAATCACCAGGCTTTTGCCTGCACCTGTGGGGAGGACGATAACTGCCGGCGTGCGGTGATGACGAAAATGGTTGAGCGTGGCATCCACGGCTTCTTTTTGGTAAGGACGAAGAGTAAAAATCATGGGCTCACAATATGTAACAGTCTCGCGTATAGTATGCCACGAATCTTTTTCCCTTGAGGGAAGTTGTTAGCTCGTTATACTGAGCGGAAAACGGCTCCACTTTTCGGGCATAACGCCCGATTTCCGTATTGTTACAGGCAAAATCACACTCATGCGACTTGATAAATTTATCGCTCAGCAACTCGGCGTCAGCCGCGCTATTGCCGGGCGTGAGATCCGTGGTAACCGTGTTACCGTCGACGGCGAAATCGTCAGAAATAGCGCCTTTAAGCTGCTGCCAGAACATGACGTTGAATATGACGGCAATTCTCTGGTTCAACAGACTGGTCCACGCTATTTTATGCTGAATAAGCCTCAGGGCTATGTTTGCTCCACGGATGACCCGGATCACCCGACAGTTCTCTATTTTCTCGATGAACCTGTCGCGCACAAACTGCATGCGGCAGGACGTCTGGATATCGACACCACCGGACTGGTGTTAATGACCGACGACGGTCAGTGGTCGCATCGCATTACCTCTCCGCGTCACCATTGTGAGAAGACTTATCGGGTGACGCTGGAATCACCGGTGGCAGACGATACCGCTGAGCAGTTTGCCCGTGGTGTGCAATTGCATAACGAGAAAGATCTGACGAAGCCGGCAGTGCTGGAAGTGATCACGCCGACTCAGGTACGTTTGACCATCAGTGAAGGGCGCTATCATCAGGTTAAACGCATGTTTGCCGCTGTCGGGAATCACGTTGTGGAACTGCATCGTGAACGCATCGGTGCCATCAAGCTTGATGAGGATCTGGAGCCCGGTGAATACCGTCCATTGACCGAAGAAGAAATCGCCAGCGTTAACTTAACCCCGCGTTAATATCAGGAGCTAAATGTGACCAGCCGGCAGAACTCTTCAATTGCCATTGTTTTTATCCTTGGCTTGTTGGCCATGTTGATGCCGTTGTCGATCGATATGTATCTTCCGGCACTGCCGGTGATCTCTGCTCAATTTGGCGTGCCGGCAGGCAGTGCACAAATGACCCTCAGTACCTATATTCTGGGGTTCGCGGTGGGGCAGTTGATCTATGGGCCGATGGCCGACAGCATCGGGCGTAAACCGGTGATACTGGGAGGGACCCTGGTGTTTGCGGCGGCAGCGGTCGCCTGTGCGTTGGCGCAAACTATCGATCAGTTGATCACGATGCGTTTCTTCCACGGTCTGGCGGCGGCCGCGGCAAGCGTGGTCATCAATGCCCTGATGCGCGACATCTATCCGAAGGAAGAATTCTCGCGCATGATGTCATTTGTCATGCTGGTGACGACGATTGCACCACTGATGGCACCTATTGTGGGCGGTTGGGTGCTGGTATGGCTGAGTTGGCACTATATCTTCTGGATCCTCGCTGTGGCGGCGATTCTGGCCTCGGTGATGATCTTTACGCTGATCAAAGAGACCTTGCCCGTTGAGCGCCGTCAGCCGTTTCGCTTGCGTACTACTCTGGGCAACTTTGCCTCGCTGTTTCGCCACAAGCGCGTCCTGAGTTACATGCTGGCCAGTGGGTTTAGCTTTGCAGGGATGTTTTCTTTCCTGAGCGCAGGTCCCTTTGTCTACATTGAAATCAACCATGTTTCAGCGCAGCACTTCGGTTATTACTTTGCACTGAACATCGTTTTCCTGTTTGTGATGACAATCATTAACAGTCGCTTTGTTCGTCGGGTTGGCGCACTAAATATGTTCCGTACCGGGCTGTGGATCCAGTTTGTGATGGCGGGCTGGATGGTATTCAGCGCGCTGTTCGGCGTTGGATTCTGGGCTCTGGTTGTCGGTGTTGCGGCGTTTGTAGGTTGCGTGTCGATGGTGTCATCAAATGCGATGGCGGTCATTCTGGATGAGTTTCCGCACATGGCCGGGACAGCCTCATCGTTGGCGGGGACGTTTCGTTTTGGTATCGGCGCTGTTGTTGGCGCGCTCTTGTCACTGGCGACCTTTAACTCAGCCTGGCCAATGATTTGGTCGATTGCGTTTTGCGCCACCAGCTCAATTCTCTTCTATCTCTACGCCAGTCGCAGCAAAAAACGGTGATCTAATACACAACCTGGGGGCTATAACGCCTCCGGAGTTGATGCATATCAACCGCAAATCCATCATTCCCCCCAGTAATGTTTATTTTATGTAAAATCAATTTATGTAAAAAGTCACATCATTGTAGTTAAAAAGGTTGAGTTAGATCGCAGAAACGCGTACATATAGCGCGGAAACATGCCGTACCCATTGAATAAATTTAAATATGGAGTTCGGAAAGCGGCTTAAGGACAGGGTGTAAACGTTTACCAACTGTCTAAAGACGTATTGTCAATGATGTGTTAATATTGATGTAAAATAATTGTGAAGTGACTGTGCTTCCAGGGAAAGAAAGTGATGACATTACAACTCTCAATCGTTCATCGTCTGCCGCAGTGCTATCGTTGGTCGGTGGGTTTCGCAGGCTCAAAAGTTGAACCGATTCCGCAAAATGGCCAAAGTACGGAAAATAGTCTGGTAGCGTTAAAATTACTCAGTCCCGATGGTGACAGTGCGTGGTCAGTCATGCATAAACTCAGCCAGGCGCTTAGCGATATTGAAGTTCCTTGTTCCGTACTGGAATGTGAAGGGGAACCGTGTCTGTTTGTGAATCGCCAGGATGAGTTTGCCGCGACCTGCAGGCTGAAAAATTTCGGCGTGGCCATCGCAGAACCTTTTTCAAACAACAATCCGTTTTGAGCGTCAGCTTAGCGCGAGCAGCTGACGCGTATAGGCCTGTTGTGGCGCGTTAAATACGTGCTCGCATTGCCCCTGTTCCACGACCTCTCCCTGCCGCAACACAATAACCTGATGGCATAACGCACGTACAACATGCAAATCATGGCTGATAAAGATATAGGCCAGACGATGCTTTTCCTGTAAGGACTTTAACAGTGTGAGGATTTGCGCCTGCACGGTTCTGTCGAGCGAGGATGTCGGCTCATCCAGAATGATCAGCGAGGGTTTGAGAATCAATGCCCTGGCAATGGCTATACGCTGGCGTTGACCACCGGAAAACTCTGCAGGATAACGATGGCGGGTCTCGCTATCGAGTCCGACTTCAGCCATCACTGCTTTTACCTGCGCTTCACGCTGTTCAGCGGAAAGCGTTGGCTGGTGAACGCGCAATCCCTCTTCAATAATTTGTAATACGCTCAAACGCGGATTCAGTGAGGAGTTGGGGTCCTGAAAGACAACCTGAATGCGGTGACGTACTGGCAACAGTTGGCGACGATTTAAGGTATGCAGCGCCAGACCATCGAACACAATACTGCCTTGCGATGTGATTAATCGCAGCAGCGCCAGACCAGTGGTACTTTTCCCGGATCCTGATTCGCCCACCAGCCCCAGCGTTTCACCGGGCCTGAGGGCAAAACTGACGTTGTTAACCACCACGTTATGATCCACCACGCGCTTGAGGATACCCTTACGTACAGGAAAGGCGACGCTGAGCCCATTCACTTCCAGTAATGGTGGTTGTCCGGCGGGTAAAGGGACTGGATCGCCGGAGGGTTCGCTATTTAACAGTTTCTGTGTGTAGGAATGGGTTGGCGCGGCAAGCAGTGGCTCGGCACGATTTTGTTCAACGCATTGACCGTTCTGCATGACGGCAATGGAATCGGCCAGCTTTCTTACGATGCTGAGATTATGAGTGATGAACAGCAATCCCATGTTCAGCTCACGCTGCAATTCTCGCAGCAGTTGCAGAATTTGCGCCTGCACAGAGACATCCAGCGCGGTTGTGGGTTCGTCAGCAATGAGCAGCTCCGGGCGGGTTAACAACGCCATAGCAATCATTACGCGCTGGCGCTCGCCGCCGGAAAGCTGGTGCGGATAATCTGTAAGACGTTTCGCTGCATGGCGAATGCCTACCCGATCCAGACAGGTCAGAATTTCTGCCCGTGCGGCTTCCCGACGCATTCCCCTATGCAGAGACAGGACTTCATAGAGCTGTTTTTCAAGGTTATGCAATGGGTTCAACGACACCATGGGTTCCTGGAAAATCATGGCGATTTTATTTCCCCGTACACCGCGAAGTGTCTGCTCGTTAGCGTGAAGTAATGATTCACCGTGAAAGCGGATATCACCGGAGAGGTACACCGCAGGCGGAGTGGGCAACAGACGCAACACCGAAAGCGCGGTGACGCTTTTACCTGAACCAGATTCACCCACCAGCGCCAGTGTTTGCCCGGCATCAAGGCGCAAAGAGAGTGTGTTGACTACAGTGCGTACGGTATCTTGTTGACGAAAACCGACGGATAAATTCTCAATGGCTAACAGAGGTTGTGTCATCTTAAATCGCCTTATTGGGATCAAATGCGTCGCGTACCGCTTCACCAATAAAAATCAGTAGCGATAATAAGAGGGCAACGGAGACAAACGCGGTGATCCCAAGCCACGGGGCCTGAAGGTTATTTTTACCCTGCAACAGCAATTCTCCTAGTGATGGAGAGCCGAGCGGTAATCCGAACCCGAGAAAATCCAGCGAGGTGAGCGTGGTGATTGAGGCGCATAAAATAAACGGTAAAAAGGTCAGGGCGGCAACCATCGCATTCGGCAACATATGACGCAAAATAATACTGCGATCGCTAACCCCGAGCGCTTGCGCTGCGCGAATGTAATCAAAGTTTCGGGTGCGCAGAAATTCCGCGCGTACCACGCCAACCAGGCTCATCCAGCCAAACAGCACGGTGATAGCTAATAGCCACCAGAAGTTAGGCTGAACGACGCTGGATAACAAAATAATCAGAAACAGCGTTGGCATACCAGACCACACTTCGATGAACCGTTGCCCCCACAGGTCTACCTTACCGCCATAATATCCCTGTAGTGCGCCGGCCATCACCCCCATGACGCTGGAACACAGGGTCAGCATCAAGCCAAACAGAATTGAGATGCGGGTGCCGTAAAGGATACGCGCCAGCACGTCACCACCATTTGCGTCAGTACCCAGCCAGTTTTGCGCCGAGGGCGGAGAGGGGAAGGGCTTATCGGTGGCAAAGTTGATGCTGGTAGCGCCGAACCGGATGGGGGCCCATAGTATCCAACCCTGGCTCTCCAGACGGTGTTGTAGCCACGGATCCTGGTAATCAGCCTTTGTTGCTAATGGGCCGCCGAAATCGCTCTCACTGTAGTTTTTAACCAGAGGGACATACCAGCTGCCGTCATAGCGAACCAATAGCGGCTTATCATTCGCGATCAGCTCGGAACATATGCTCAGGCCAAACAACACCAAAAAAATCCATAATGACCAGTAGCCGCGGCGGTTATGACGAAAACGCGCCCAGCGGGCCTGATTGACGGGGCTTAATCGCGACATTAGCGTCCCTCGAAATCAATACGAGGATCGACCAACGTATAGCTGATATCACTGAGGATATTGAGCAACAGGCCGATCAGGGTGAAGATGTAGAGTGTGCCGAACATCACCGGGTAGTCGCGCGATACGGTAGATTCATATCCCAGTAATCCCAGACCATTAAGCGAAAACATCACTTCGATCAGCAGCGAACCGGTGAAAAACATGCTGATAAATGTGGCGGGAAATCCTGCGATTACCAGCAACATGGCATTGCGGAACACATGCTTCCATAGAATATTTTTCTCACTAACGCCTTTGGCACGCGCAGTAACGACATATTGCTTACGTACCTCATCCAGAAATGAGTTTTTAGTCAGCATGGTCAGCGCGGCGAACCCACCCACCACGGTTGCCAGCACTGGCAGGGTAATGTGCCACAGATAATCGGTAATTTTTTGATACCAGGGCAGGGCGTCAAAATTAGCGGACACCAGTCCACGTAGCGGGAACAGGTCGTAATAGCTGCCCCCGGCAAAAAAGACGATCAGCAAAATAGCGAACAGGAATGCGGGGATGGCGTAGCCGATAATAATGAAAGCACTGCTCCAGACGTCAAAACGACTACCGTTGTGGACCGCTTTGCGGATACCAAGTGGAATCGACACCAGATAGATGATGAGTGTACTCCAGAGCCCCAAAGTCACGGACACCGGCAGGCTGTCTTTGATTAGCGTAAGAACAGAGGCGCTGCGAAACAGACTGTCGCCAAAATCAAAACGGATATAGTCCCAGAGCATCTTGAAATAGCGTTCATGGATGGGTTTATCGAATCCGTAGCGACGGGTTATTTCCGCAATAACCTCCGGGTCAAGGCCCCGGCCGCCACGGTAGTTACTGTCGCTGATATTCCCAACGCCGGTTTGCGCGTGGCTGGCACGCACACCTTCACTGCCCGCACCGGGCAACGCACCGCTTTGTCCGAACTCAATGGCGGCGACAGCCTGCTCAACAGGACCGCCAGGTGCAATCTGTACGATAAAAAAGTTGATAGTAATGATGGCCCAGAGCGTGGGGATCACCAGCAGCAGACGTCGAATCAGATAAGCGCCCATTTACTCTCCCTGTCTTCTGGCTGCGGGAAGTTTCGCCGCTTTGTTGACGTCATACCACCAGTTGTCGATGCCAATGGTATAAATCGGGCGGATAGCCGGATGCGAAAACTTATCCCACCAGGCTATACGATCCTCTGCCATGTACCACATCGGCAACATGTAGTAGTTCCAGGTTAATACCCGGTCCAGTGCCCGCCCCAACGGGATCAGTTTGGCTTTATTCCCTTGTGCGGCAATGATCTGGCTAATCAGTTTATCAATGACCGGGCTTTGCACACCGGGCGCGTTATAACTGGAATCTATATATTCAGAGGCCCAGAGAATTTGCAGGTCTGAGCTTGGCCACGGCATTGCGCGATAGAGCCTGGGCATCATGTCATAGTCACGGCTGCGCAAACGGTTAGTGATTTGCGAGTTATCGACCTGGCGGATATTCATCGTAATACCTAACCGCTGTAGGTTATGCTGGAATGGCAATACCCACTGGCTGTTGCTGCCTGCCGGGAGTAATAACTCGAAGGTCAGCGGTTTACCGCTGGTGCTATTTATCCGTTGTTGCCCTTTCAGTATCCATCCCGCCTGTTGGAGTAACGTATCGGCTTTCAACAGGTTTTCACGATCGTAGCCATCGCCTTTCGACATCGGCGGTTGATAGATTTGACTGAAAACTTCCGGTGGCAGATCTTTTTTCATTGGCGCAAGGATCACCAGTTCATCCGCATCGGGATAACTTCTGGCTGCATACTCGGTGTTCTGGAAATAACTGTTTGTCCGACTCCAGGCATTATAAAACAGGGCCTTATTCATCCATTCAAAATCGAAGGCCAGCGTAATCGCTTCCCGTACTCGTCGGTCACTAAACATTGGACGTTGAATGTTAAAGGCTAACCATCGTGTGTCCTGTGCGGACTCATTCTTTTGTTCGTCTTTGACAATGTAATGATTCGCGAAATTCTTACCGGTATAACGGGTTGCCCAATTTTTTGCATCGTTTTCAAGTCGCAGGTCGAATGCTCCAGCCTTAAACGCTTCAAAAGCGACGTTATCATCTAAATAGTAATCGTAGCGGATGGTATCAAAGTTCCAGCGCCCGCGATTGACGGGCAGGTTTGCCGCCCAATAATCTTTAACGCGCGAATAAACAATGTACTGTCCCATTTTCCATTGACTGATGCGATAAGGGCCGCTGGCAAGGGGTGGAGATGACAAGGGGTCGCTGAGCTTGTGATCTTTCCAGTACTTTTCGGGCATAACGGGTAAGGAAAACAGGCTGAGCATATCCTCTTTGCCCGGTTTGGCGAGTTCAATTCGCACTGTTAACGGGGCAATTGCCTTTACCGTTGTTCCTTTGTAGACCAAACGAAACTGCGGTACGCCTTCGGTCATAAATTTATGGAAGGTGAATTCGACATCGCGTGCGGTAATGGGGGAACCATCGTGGAAACGGGCCCGCGGATTAATCGCGATTTCTACCCATGAGTAATCATCGGCGTAACGTGCTCTGTCAGCGATAAGCGGGTAGTAGCTGCCGGGTTCATCATCCGAAGTGGTAAACAGTGAATCGTAGAGAGTTTCGGTGCGTGCGCCAGGGTTGCCGCGCATCGAGTAGCGGTTGAAGTTGTCGAAGGTACCGATGGCGGAGAGGGTGAGTTGCCCGCCTTTGGGGGCCGCAGGGTTAACATAATCAAAGTGATTAAAATTAAATGCGTACTTGGGTTCGCCCAACACGGCAAAGGCGTAGCTTTCTTTGATGGATTGGGCATGAACGCTAAACCCGATAAGGGCGATAAACAGAAGCAGTACGCGAGGAATCATATCACAGAGGTTTCCTTGTCCTGCCACAACCCGACAGGCCTCTTGCCTGAGAAATAGCGGTTGGGGTGGCGAGTGAAAATATATGAATCGCCTGGTGCGATCACCACGTTGGCTTATCGGGTTGTGCCATCCAACGCACAAAATCATCAAGCATTAATGGGCGGCTGATCCAGTATCCCTGGAAGAAATGAACCCCGCGATCGCGCAGCCATCGGGCTTGCTCAGGCGTTTCTACCCCTTCGGCAACCGTCAGCATATTAAGACGCTTAGACAGTGTCAACACCGCATCCAGTACCGGAGACGTTAGCGTTTCTGTCCCAATGGCGTTGATAAATCCTCGGTCGATTTTCAGATAGTCAACGGTGAAGCGTTCCAGATAAATGAGTGCGCTGTGGCCAGTGCCGAAATCATCAATGGCAATTTCGAATCCGGCAGCGTGTAGCCATTCAAAAAGCTTTGATGCCTCGTGCTGATTGAGCATATCGCGTTCGGTGATTTCCAGTACAACCTGAAAATGGTGTGGCGGCAGGGAGGCATTCAGGTGCTGTATATCATCTTTAAAGCCCTCACCATGCAGGTGCGTTGGCGCGATGTTGAGCCCGAGTTTTGCACCTTGCGGTAACACTTTTTTTAATGCAGGGGCATCACGGGCCACCAGTTTGAACAGATGCTGCGTCAGCGGCACAATCATTTGTTGTGATTCAGCGTAGTGAATAAACGCATCTGGCGGAATCTCACCTGTTGTCGGGTGACGCCAGCGTAACAATACTTCTACGCCTTTTACTTCCAGCGTCGCCATTTCAACGACCGGTTGGTAGACCACATAAAACTGATCGTGTTTGATGGCGTTGAGAATATCTTTTCCCGGGCGTAAACGAATGGCGTAGATGTAGTACCACAAAAGCAACCCAGTCATGATCCCGGCCATACATCCCAACATGACGGCATACCAGACGTCAGTGTACGTCCACTCTTGTGCGTATAGCCGAATCTTCATGGGGATCCCTTTCAGCGTCGTCTGACGCCAGGTGGTATCCGGAAGTGCGGAGACGTCTATCAGTTGGGATGAAAATGTCGTGATAGCGGTATCACCGACAATAATCGCAATACCGTCAAAATCATCTTCTCGGGCGGTATAGAGCAGGTAAGGCGCCAGATTGATATTCAGTGAGGAAAACACGCCGCTATTCTTAAATGAAGGATTCCGCTGCCAAATCATGATCGCCGGTTTGTCAGGCATCATCGGGGTACCGGACAGCAATTCCACATCGACATCTTTGTGGATATCCAGCTTCGGAATCAGCGACAGAATAGGCGAATCCATCGCGCCAGTTGCGGAGGAGCAGAAAGCAATACCCTCTTTTACCAACAAAAAAGCGCGTACATTGAGGTTAAACGCTGCGCTGGCGGTCAGCTTGGCGGCAACTTGTTGGCAATTGTATGAGACCAGCGGTTGCAGGGCATCTGTTGTGCTTTTGAGGTCTGAGAGGTAACTGCTGATGTAATATTCGATATCGGAAAGAAGCGTTTCGTACTTAACATCTCGTTTGTGCCAGGTGGCAAAAAACTGCAGGGTGCTGACAAGTACCGCGACGGCTACCCCCGTAAAAATACAGGTAAAAAGGACATTTCGACTGGAAGATGAAGGACGTCTGAACATAGTTCCTTATGTTTACCTGGGGTATCTGCTTATTATTAAACGGCTTGATCTGTAAAACTATAACCTGGATTGATTCGTATAGTGAGATTTTTCTTAAACATAGCGCAACGCAAAAAGCACTGCCGAAGCAGTGCTTTTGATAAGTCTCATCAGGATAGCCAAGGGATAGCTGCCAAACGAAATTAACTGCGGCTCAGGACCCGGCGAGCTTCGTTGTAACGTTTTTTCCAGTAAGGCTCGTTCATGCTGGAAATGATAACGCCACTGCTGGTCGAGGCATGTACAAACTGGTTATTGCCGATATAGATACCGACGTGACGGCCGGTGGAACCCGCACGGAACAGAACCAGATCGCCTGTGCGCAGATTAGTGCGCGAAACGGATTTGCCCGTTTCCTGTTGCTCGTAGGTTGAGCGCGGAAGCTCTAAACCAAATTGCTCGCGGAACGTACGCTGTACGAAGCTTGAACAATCAATACCTTTTTTAGTGCTGCCGCCAAGGCGGTAACGCACGCCTTTCCAGTCAGCGTATTGATCCATAATACGTGATTTAACATCGATATTACGTACCATACTTTCAAATTCATCCTGAGAGGCTTGCAGTGAAGAGTTATCTCCATTACCCACAGCATGCGTCTCAGAATGCATATTCTTCGCGGTGTTCGTTGTGCTACATGCAGAAAGCAGAACCGCAACTGCTATCGCGGGAATCCCCCGCAAGATATATCTCAAAATCGGTTGAGATTTGACCATTTTGTTTGTTTTCCCTTGAAGTCCTTAACGATAAATATCGTTATAAAAAATGCCAAACGTGACGAGACTAATTACCAACGCATGATGAGACAATTCTTTAAGGTCAAATCTGTGGCAGAACGCACAAATTTATTCTTATAGTGAATAATTATCCCGCGAGGCAAAACGAGTCTGAGGTTACCCGATCGCTCCGGTCATTGCGAGTGATTTTATGTGATTTCTTATAAGAAAAAGTGATACAGAAAGTGAATAAACTGCATTGGCTAAATTAAGAACAGATAGAGTAAAAAACACGCAATTCATTCATTTTAAACAGGAATAATATGACAGGAGAATGACAGTCAGAATGATAAATTCCCGGCAGATATCATCAGGAAATCAGAAGTATCCCTGATGATGTTAATTACTCTGCGTTATTTGTTTAAAAATTGTTTATTTTTACCGGGAAGATAATGGGCAAACAGCATAACCAGGCGATCGCTTAATGGCGTCATTAACCACCAGGGCAAGCCAATCAATACGACGGTCATTGAACCTACCACGATATCTGTGAGCCAATGCGCGCCGATCATTACGCGTGGAAAGGCAAAAACCACAGTGATAATAAGGCCGATTATTCCTGCGACTTTTCCGAAATAACGCAGCATAAATGCGGAAAAAATAAGCAGCATCATACCGTGATCGCCAGGAAAACTGTCTCTGGACGCATCTTTTGTTGAAATATGCAGCAGCTCGCTGACGCGATTAATATTATCGAATGTGAGAGTGGGGCTGGCGCGCTTAACCGGAATAAGCGCCTGGCCCAACTGGTTTAATATCACCGCAGTTAGCAGCATCACCAGCCCAATTGCCACAATACGGCGACGACCTTCCTGCGTTTCTTTTAGCCAAAAACTCAGCATTAATGTACCCATCGCCAATAATGAACAGCCGTCAAATGCCCGGTTATTGGTGACAGCGACAATCCACAGAAAGAGCGGGCTCTCAACCAGCTTATGATTGAAGAAGTGGAAGATGCCCGAATCAAGAGAAAACCAGAACCCATGCCCGTGTGGAAGGTACCAGGACAGAAATAGCGCCAGACCAGCAATATTAAGCAGGAGTAT
Source organism: Citrobacter sp. Igbk 16 (assembly GCF_028069755.1). Taxonomy (NCBI): domain Bacteria; kingdom Pseudomonadati; phylum Pseudomonadota; class Gammaproteobacteria; order Enterobacterales; family Enterobacteriaceae; genus Citrobacter; species Citrobacter sp. Igbk 16. The sequence goes on from NZ_JANEWJ010000015.1 coordinate 45,522, forward strand.
TTGTGGGTATCGGGTTTTCATCGTCGTTTACCATTGCCATAAAACGGAGGCAACCTTACGCGCCAACGTCTAAACGAAGCCTCAACAATGCACTCTGTAATGCATTCCAGTCGGTCTCGGTATCGGAGATGAGTTCAATACGGCTATCAGGAGGAGCGACGTTTTGCGTCTCAATATGCCAGTCCTCACCCTGACGATTGATACGCACCAGCCCCTCTTTAATACGCATCACTCCCTTCACACGCCCAACAGGGGCGAGACGTGACCATTCCAACAGGCCGATGGTATCGAACACCGTATCAGCGTCAAAAATCCAGCCGCAGGCCTGATGTCCCTGACCGCTGTTCAGACTGCGACGCCAGCGTTGCTGCGCAGGCAGGCTTAGGGCTGCCAGCCCTTTTTTATCAGCATGCTGGTGAGTATGTGCCGCGCTGGAAGGAAGCTCCGTCAGATTCAGCCGGGGAAAATCCAGTAATTGTCCGTCGATTTGTCCATGATCGGCATGAACTAACTGGCGGTTACCGCCGCAGTGCTGCCACCAGGTTTGCAGCGCAGTTTCGCTTTCTGTCGTGGCACGATCGGATTTATTGGCAACGATGATATCGGCAGAGGCCAGCTGATCGCGGAAATTCTCATTCGCTACGCTTTTTTCATCCAGCAACAGGCGCGGATCCAGGATACAAAGGGTTGCGCGCAAGTCGATCCACGGTTCGTAAACCGGCGCGGTCAGTAAATCCAGAATCTGTTTGGGATGCCCGAGACCGGTGGGCTCAATCAGCAGCCGATCCGGTTTTCCCTGACGTAACAGCGTATTGAGGCCAACCTGCATGGGCAAACCATTAACGCAGCACATACAGCCACCGGGGATCTCTTTGAGCAATGCGCCGCTGTCGGCAAGCAGTGCGCCGTCGATACCCACTTCGCCAAACTCATTGACCAGAACGGCCCACTTCTCTGCGGGGTCTTTGTTGGCCAATAGATGAAGAATAGAGGTGGTTTTGCCACTGCCGAGAAAACCCGTGATGAGATTGGTTTTAGTCACGTTTACTCCAGAATCATAAATTACCGTAATGGCTTTTAACAATCCTGGCGAAAAACGGGGGAAAAGAGAAGGGCAGAGAGGACGAAGACGAACTTCGTCCTGTTTAATGGCAGAAATCGTTAACTTTTTAACGTCTCGATGACAGCCTGATGTGCACCGTATTGGGCGATACGTTGCCAGGCGCGTTCCACGGTATCGACGAAGTGTGGGTTCTGTGCGAGGTCAGCGGCGAAGATTTCATGCAGTGAAAGCAGCGCGCTGACGCGTTCTGATTCCGTACTCTGTTCGACGATAGTGCGGATTTTGTCACTCATCGGGTCACGAATATCAATAATTGCACCTGAATCATCAATTCCGCTTACGTAGCGCATCCAGCCCGCAATGCCGAGTGCCAGCAGCGGCCACTCGCTTTGACGTGCTAAATGAACGCGAATTCCGTCCAGCATTCGTTGGGGTAATTTTTGGCTGCCATCCATCGCGATTTGCCAGGTTTTATGTTTTAGCGCCGGATTGGCAAAGCGTTCCAGCAGGCTGTCGGCATACTGGTCTAAATCGACATTGGTGATGCGCAGCGTCGGGGCTTGTTCGCTGAGCATCAGGCGGTGAGCCGCTTCGCGAAATGCGGGGTCCTGCATACAGTCGCTGATATGCTGGAATCCCGCCAGATAGCCGAGGTAAGCGAGAAACGAATGGCTACCGTTCAGCATCCGTAGTTTCATTTGCTCCCACGGCAAAACATCATCAACCATCTGTACACCGGCCGTTTCCCATTGCGGACGGCCGCTGACAAAATGGTCTTCAATGACCCACTGGATAAACGGCTCGCAGCTGATTGCGCAAGGGTCTGCCACGCCTAATTCGCGGGCAATTTCATCCAGTGATTCTTCAGTCGCTGCCGGGACAATCCGGTCTACCATGGTTCCCGGGAAACTGACGTGCTCCTGTATCCAGTTAGCCAACTCAGGCGAGCGTTTCTCCGCCATTCCCAGTACGGCGTTTTTTACCACATGACCATTGTCCGGGATGTTATCACAGGAGAGGACAGTAAACGGTTGCAGCCCACGTTGACGTCGGCGGTGCAGTGCCTCAACAATAATACCCGGTGCAGAGTGGGGTTCATCCGGTACTTGCAGATCGTGAATAATACGCGGGTTAGTGATATCGAGTGACCCGGTGGCAGGATCAATACAGTAGCCTTTTTCCGTAATGGTTAACGAGACAATTGCGACCTGAGGCTCGCAGAATTTCTCAATAATAGCAGCCAGCGAATCCAGTTTTGCATTCAGGCACTCGTTGACGGCCCCGACGATAATTGGCTGGTTACCGGCCGCACCTTTTTCCAGCACGGTAAATAAATGATCCTGCTCGCGTAGCTGACTCATCAGTTGGTCGCCGCTGAACAGGCTGATCTCACAAATCCCCCAGTCTCCGCCCTGCGAATTTAGCACCCGGTCGGTCAATAACGCCTGATGGGCACGATGAAATGCACCGAAACCAAAATGTACGATCCGCGTTTTTAGCTGTTGGCGATCGTACTGAGGCATTACGACATTTTCCGCAAGAGATGCTGAGGCAATAGTCTTCATTAAATACACCTGATTAACCATTAATTAACAATGGCAGTATAAAGTTATATGACAACAAATTGAATTGGTGTGCCTCATTTATCCGGGTAATGTGAGCTGGATCAATCAATGATGGGCGATGTGTTGATCATGTACCGGATGCCTGTATGGTAGTCGTCATAAAAGTCGTTTAATTTGGTATAACAACTTGTGAGGTAAAGCAATGGAACAAACCTGGCGTTGGTACGGACCAAACGATCCAGTATCGCTTGATGATGTGCGTCAGGCTGGCGCAACGGGTGTTGTGACCGCCTTGCACCACATTCCAAACGGTGAAGTGTGGCCCGTAAAAGAAATTCAAAAGCGCCAGGCGATTCTGGCCGAAAAAGGGCTGACCTGGTCGGTGGTGGAAAGTATCCCTGTCCACGAAGACATCAAAACACAGTCCGGCCAATATCAGACGTGGATTGCAAACTACCAGCAAAGTATTCGAAACCTGGCGACCTGCGGCATTGATACCGTGTGCTACAACTTCATGCCGATCCTGGACTGGACGCGTACCGACCTTGAATATCAGCTACCGGATGGGTCCAAAGCGCTGCGTTTCGACCAGATTGCGTTTGCGGCTTTTGAATTGCACATTCTGCAACGTCCGGGGGCTGAAGCCGATTACACCGCTGAAGAGCAGCGTCAGGCGCTGGATTATTTCAATGCAATGACCGCTGCCGACATTGAAAAGCTGACCCGCAACATTATTGCTGGTCTGCCGGGTGCCGAAGAAGGCTATACGCTGGATCAATTCCGCGCGCGCCTGGCGGAATATGATGGGATCAGCAAAGACGATCTGCGCAATAACATGGCTGTATTCCTGCGGGCGATTGTGCCTGTTGCTGAGGAAGTTGGCGTACGTCTGGCAGTGCATCCTGATGATCCGCCACGGCCAATCCTCGGTCTGCCACGTATCGTGTCGACCATTGAAGATATGCAATGGCTGAAAGAAACGGTAGATAGCATCAATAATGGTTTCACCATGTGTACCGGCTCGTACGGCGTTCGCGCCGATAACGATCTGGTAAAAATGATTGAGACCTTTGGCGATCGTATTCACTTCACACACTTGCGTTCAACCTGCCGTGAAGAAAACCCGAAAACCTTCCACGAAGGCGCACACTTGCAGGGCGACGTGGATATGGTATCGGTGGTGGCAGCCATTTTGAGCGAAGAGCAACGCCGTAAGAAAGCGGGTGATTTGCGTCCGATCCCAATGCGCCCGGATCATGGACATCAGATGCTTGACGATCTGCACAAGAAAACGAATCCGGGCTACTCCGCGATTGGTCGCCTGAAAGGGCTGGCAGAAGTTCGCGGCGTGGAGCTGGCGCTGAAAAAAACGCAGTTTCGCGATCTGCTGTAATTCGTTCAACACGAGACCATAAATTGCCGGATGGCGCTTGTACCGCCCCCCGGCAATACTCAGGTGCGTTGTTATTGCTGTAATAACGCACACATCTCCTGCTCCAGTACATTTAATACCTTTCTGAGGTGCGGCACCTGCAACCCGCCAAAACCAAAGAACATCACCGCATCGGAATTTTTTTGCCTCCAGGCTGTTTCTGAACCGTTTTCAATTTCCTGTAATGTATCAAAGCGTACCCCTGCCTGCAGGCAGCGTTGGCGTAGTTTTGCGATGACGTCAGGCGACCAGTTAATGCGTAATGAGAGATGTAACCCTGCCGAGGCACCATCGATCTTTCCTTCAGGGAACAGGGCTGATAAGCCATCACGCAGTAATGCGAGGCGTGCTGCGTAGTTGCTGGCTAGCTTGCCGAGATGAGTATAAAACACCTGGTTTTGCATTAACTCGGCTAAAAACTGCTGCAATAACCACTGGCTACCATTGTTGTTCAGCGCTTTCATATTTTGAACGGCGGGCAGCAGTTCATCAGGGCAAACGAGGTAACCGAGACGTGCCCCCGGTCCCAGCGTTTTTGAGAAGGTCCCCATGTAGATAACCCGGTTGTGGTAATCCATGGCTTTCAGTGCCGGAAGGGGATTCTCACCATACGTAAATACGGCGTCGTAATCGTCTTCAATAATCCAGGCGCCCACTCGCTGTGCCCACGTGAGTAATGACTTACGTCGTTCAAGTGACAGAACACTGCCCATTGGATACTGATGAGCGGGTGTCACATAACAAAGCTGGGTTTCAACCTCGGGTAAATTATCGGTGCACAGCCCGTGATTATCCACGGCAATAGACGTAATATCGGCACCATAATAATTAAACAGATGCCATGCACCAGAATAACAAGGTGATTCGGCGACCACGTGACATTTTTTATTCTGGCTTAGTGTATGATGAATAATAAATATTTGACTGAGCAGTGATAACCCTTCCTGAATTCCATCAGTAATGATGATGTTTTGTGCACTGGTATTAATGCCACGGGATAAATTAAGGTATCTGACAATTTGCTCACGTAATGAAAATAATCCGTTTGGTGAATGATATCGGGTCAGTAGCTGCTCTTTAAGCACGCTGGGGGCATTATTCCATTTACGCCAGCTTGACCAGGGAAACGCATTGGGGTCAGGGACACCCATCCGGCAATAGCACTCACGCCCCATTTCAGCGTAAACATCGGTAGAAACACCGGCAGGCTTCGGCTTTATCGGCGGTGAGCCTTCCGCAGATGGCACGTGTACCGGGGGACTACGCATAGGTGCCGTAAATGTGACTTCATAGCCGATACCCTGCCTGCTCTTAATAAAACCGGCCGCCATCAGTTTTTCATACGCCATCACCACCGTGATTTTGGCCACGTTTAGCGTCTGCGCCTGCTCGCGGATAGAGGGCAGTTTATCCCCGCAAAGCAAATCGCCTTGCTGAATTGCCTGAAAGTAAAATTGAAAGATCTGCAATTGTAGCGGGGTGCGACTTTCCCTATTGAGAGACAGTGTCAGCATGAGGAAATTCCTTGTTTAAACAATAACGCCATATTACACGTTTCAGCATATTGCTATTTTGACACGCCTCATAGAGTTAAGGCTGTTCCTATAATCTGAAATCGCTGTCTCTATTTTTGATTTTTAATATCCCTTAGCGTGACGCTATTAAAAAAATGGAGGCAGGTATGTCGTGGATAAAAAAGAACGCGCTTTGGTGTGCGTTAGGTGGCGCAGTCGTAATGGCCATTGTAATTTGGGGAACATGGCAAGGAGTCCATTACACCAGCACTACGGAGTTTTGTTTATCGTGCCACTCGATGCGCACACCAGGAGAGGAGTATAAGACCAGTGTGCATTTTCGTAATGCCTCTGGTGTGCGAGCGGAGTGTAAGGATTGCCACATTCCCCCGGGAGTCGTCCCGACGCTTGTGCGCAAAACCGAAGCCTTAAACGATCTCTACCACACCTTTATCTCACCTTCGATTGATACCCCGGAAAAGTTCAATGCCAAACGGGCTGAGCTCGCCCAGCGAGAGTGGGCACGGATGAGTGCCAACAATTCGGCAGCCTGTAAATCGTGTCACAGCTATGAAGCGATGGATCATGGAAAACAATCCGCCAATGCCGCAGCACAGATGACGGCGGCAGCGGCGAAGGACAGCAACTGCATTGACTGCCACAAAGGGATCGCGCACCACAAACCGGACATGAGCAGTGGCTTTCGCGATCGCTACAAGCAGCTACAACAGCAGGGAGAAAAACCATCAACTGCGACGACGCTGTTTTCGTTAAGCGAAAAAACACTGACAGCCACGGCGGGGGCGCCAGCAGGGAAAGCGCTGTTATTTCCGGCGACCCAGGTCAAGGTGCTGCAAAAAGAGGGGAGCAACGTCCAGTTGGAAGTGACGGGCTGGCGTGAAAGCAAGGGGCGTGGGCGGGTGATCACCCAGTATATGGGCAAACGCGTATTCTCCGCGGTCCTTGATGCTTCACTGATGGAAAATGTGAAAGTCCTGCAAACCCAGACTGACCCAGGTTCACATCAGGAATGGCAGCAGGTGAGCGTGACCGCATGGACCTCCGCGCAGGGACTCATCGATAGCATTACTCCGGTGTGGGAGTACTCGGATCAGATGCTGCAATCGACGTGTAGCGCCTGTCACAGCACGCCGCCAGCTACCCGATACACCGCCAACGGCTGGATTGCCGGACTGAAAGCGATGTCGACGTATTATCGACTCAATCCGGTGGAAGAACGTACGTTGCTGAAATACCTCCAGACCCACGCCAGCGATGTGTCTGAACCCAACAAATAATAAGGATAAGATATGGATATTCATGACTTTAATCCGTCCCGCCGCCGTTTCCTGACCGGAATGCTGGCGGTTGGCGCGGCCAGTGCGCTGGCGCCTAATCCGCTGATCTCAAAAGTATGGGCGGCGGGGGAAAACCCCGAACAATGGATCCAGTCCGGCTCACATTATGGTGCTTTTGAAGCCAAAGTGGTTAACGGCGAGTGGACGGAAACGCGTCCGTTCAAACATGATAAATACCCGTGCGATATGCTCAATGCGGTACGTGAAATCGTCTACAACCCTTCACGGGTTCGCTATCCGATGGTTCGACTGGACTGGTTACGCAAGCGTGAGAAGTCGGATCGTAGCCAGCGGGGAGATAATCGTTTTGTGCGGGTTAGCTGGGATCAGGCGCTGGACCTGTTTTATGAAGAGCTTGAGCGGGTGCAAAAAACCTACGGTTCATCCGGCGTCTTTACCGGGCTCGCAGATTGGCAAATGGTGGGTAAATACCACAAGGCTGGCGGTGCAATGGACAGAGGACTCGGCCTGCATGGTAGCTATGTGACGACCGTAGGCGACTATTCAGCGGCTGCAGCCCAGGTGATTTTGCCGCATGTTATTGGTTCGCTTGAAGTCTATGAGCAGCAAACCTCGCTGCCGCTGGTTATCGAGAACAGCAATACCATCGTACTGTGGGGCTGTGATCCCATTAAGAACTTGCAGATTGAATTTTTGGTTCCCGATCACGATGCGTTTGGCTACTGGCAGCAGATCAAAGAGGCCGTCGCCCAGGGCAAAATGCGCGTCATCAGCGTTGATCCGGTACGTAGCAAATCGCAAAATTTTCTGGGGTGTGAACAGCTGGCATTACGACCACAAACCGATGTTGCGTTACTGCTGGCGCTCGCACATACCCTGTATGAAGAAAAACTGTACGACACGGCATTCATTAACGACTACACCGTCGGCTTCGAGCAGTTTTTACCCTATCTGATGGGAGAAACAGACAAGCAACCGAAAAACGCCGAGTGGGCTGCGGAAATCTGTGGGCTGACGGCGGATCAGATCCGTGATTTTGCCCGGCTGCTGGTGAAAGGCCGGACGCAGTTTATGGGCGGCTGGTGCGTACAGCGTATGCACCACGGCGAGCAGTATCCCTGGATGCTGGTGGTGCTGGCCAGTATGGTCGGTCAAATTGGGTTACCGGGCGGTGGTGTGGGGTTCGGCTGGCACTATAACGGCGGAGGGACGGTGACGTCAGCCGGACCGGTACTTTCTGGTCTGGGGAGCATTAACAATCCGCCAGAAGCGAAGTATAAACCGGATTTTCGCGGTGTATCTGAGCATATCCCTACCTCACGTATTGTTGATTGTCTGCTGGAACCGGGCAAAAAGATCGCCTTTAACGGTGAGACGTTAATCTACCCTGACATCAAAATGGCGATCTTCAGCGCGGCTAACCCGTTCCACGCCCAGCAGGATCGCAACCGAATGATCGAGGCGTGGAAGAAACTGGAGACCGTGGTGGTGTTAGATCACCAATGGACCGCATCCTGTCGTTTTGCCGATATTGTCCTGCCTGTTACTACACGCTTTGAACGCAACGATATTGAGCAGTTTGGTACCCATTCAAATAAGGGACTGATGGCGCTGCATCAGGTCGTCAAACCGCAATATGAAGCGCGGCATGATTTCGACGTGTTTGCCGGACTCTGTAAACGTTTTGACAAGGAGTCGGTATACCGGGAAAACCGCGATGAAATGCAGTGGGTACAAGCGCTCTATGACGAAGGGGTCAAAATGGGTGCCTCGCTCGGTGTTACGTTGCCAGACTTTGACACCTTCTGGAAAGGTGAAGGGTATGTTGAATATCCCGCGGGACAACCGTGGGTGCGTCATGGCGAATTTCGCGACCAGCCCGATCTTAATCCCCTGGGCACACCATCAGGTCTGATTGAAATTTACAGCAAAACGATTGCCGGTTTTCAGTATGACGATTGCCCTGGGCATCCGGTGTGGATGGAGCCGTTTGAACGTAGTCATCAGGGCAGGAAAGACAAATATCCACTGCACCTGCAATCCTGTCACCCGGATAAACGCCTGCACTCCCAGTTGTGCTCAAGCGATGCGTTTCGCAGCACGTATGCGGTAGCGGGAAGAGAACCGCTTTACATCAGTGAGCAAGATGCTGCCGCGCGGGGGTTAAAAGCCGGGGATATTGCGCGGGTCTTTAACGCGCGCGGTCAGGTGCTGGCGGGGGTGGTGATTAGCCCTGATTTTACCCCAGGCGTGATCCGCATTCATGAAGGGGCATGGTATTCCCCACAGGAAGGAGGCAAAGCCGGGACGCTATGTACCTATGGCGATCCTAATGTCCTGAGCGCGGATATTGGTACGTCTCAACTGGCACAAGGGCCTTCAGCGCATACCGTGCTGGTGGATGTCGAACGCTATCAGCAACATGTTCCACCGGTCACGGGATTTGGTGGGCCGGAGATAGTGAAAGAGGAGGGGGACAATGCAGCATAGCCTTATTTTCCAGCAACGCGCCGCGGTCTATCAGTGGTTTTCACAATTGCTGTTTCGTGAGCTGGACCAGAAACAACTCGCTCGTCTTGAAAGCGAGGATACCCGACAGTGGCTGGCGTCGCTGGCGGGTATTCCCGGGCTTTCGTTGGATGTCAAAAAACTGGAGCGTAGCCTGACGCAGGTTCTGCGCCGTGAAAGCCGACAACTGGAGCTGGCCGCAGATTTTGCAACATTATTCCTGCTGCCGCCGCCTGGCGGTGTTTCCCCGTATGCGGGACATTATCCGCACACAACAGCGGCCGAAGAACGTCGACAAATGAATGTACTGTTGGTTGAACATGGGCTGGCTGCGCAGGAAAATGAGCCCTCCGATCATATCGCTATACAGCTGGCTTTGATGGCGAGGACGGTGGCCAAAGAGGAAACGCTATCTGCACAATATTACTTTTTGCATCATCACATTATGTGTTGGGTACCCTTGTTTCGTGATAGCTGCCAGCAGCGTGATGAGGCGGGATTTTATGCGCGGGCGGTTAGCGTAATTGTGGGTTTTATACGGGAAGATGAGCAGTATCTGGAATCACTGTTAATGGATGATTTTTATCTCAGTAGTCAACGCTGAAAATGACAAAGGGACAGCCTGTGCTGTCCCTGAACGTCAATGTGTGGCAGAGATATTAGTCTGCGCGACCCATATAGCGGCGTTCTTCGATATGAATACGGATTTTTTCACCTGCACTCAGATACTCAGGAACCTGGATCACCAGGCCGGTGCTCAGGGTTGCTGGCTTGTTGCGCGCACTCGCTGAAGCACCTTTAATACCCGGTGCGGTTTCAACGATTTCCAGATCTACGGTCTGCGGCAGTTCAAGCGCCAGCAATTGGCCGTCCCAGGTCAGTACCTGCATGTCCGGCATCCCGCCTTCCGGGATGAACAGCAGCTCTTCTTCAATCTGGTCTTTAGTGAAGGTATACGGGGTATAGTCTTCTTTATCCATAAAGACATATTCGTTGCCATCGACGTAGGAGAAATCAACCCCGCGGCGGCTCAGGGTGACGGTATCCACGATATCGTCGCCTTTGAAGCGCTCTTCAACTTTCAGACCGGTACGGACATCAGAAAAACGCATTTTGTACAGCGTAGCTGCACCGCGTGCGGACGGTGATTGAATATCGATATCTTTTACAATCAGCAGCTTGCCGTTGTAATTCAGTACCATACCTTTTTTAATTTCGTTCGCTCTTGGCATCGAAAAAATCCTGTAGTGAGGAGTGTCTAAAATATCGCGTCAAACTACTCGCGCCGGGGCATTCAGGCAAGCGGAATTCACACTTTTGCTGGTGCAAAAAAGGTGGTATACACTCCGTCCTTCTGGTTACCTCGTTGTTGGCTGTGTGCATGCCATCTTGAGGTACGCCGAATGAATTTGTGTATACTGTTCGCTACCTGAACAATCCGATGGTTTACCCTAAAGAGAATACTGTATGGAATGCCGTCCGGATTGTGGCGCATGTTGCACTGCGCCTTCTATCTCCAGCCCTATCCCTGGCATGCCTGATGGCAAGCCCGCCAATACGCCATGCGTTCAGCTAGATGAATCCCTGCGCTGTAAGATTTTTGCGTCTCCGTTGCGCCCAAAAGTGTGTGCCGGTTTGCAACCCAGTGCGGAAATGTGCGGTAAAACGACACACCAGGCCATGCTGTACCTTATTGAGCTTGAAGCGTTGACTGCACCTTAAACGTCTTTGATGCGCACCAGGCACACAACCGTCGCGACGATCATCACCAGCGCAAACCAGAATACGGCGTGGTAATTCCAGATTTCTGCAGCAATACCTGCCAACGAGCCGGCAATGATCCAGCCTACGCGGATGGTATTGGTGTACAGCGTTGTGGCTGATCCCGCCTGTCCCGGCATCAAATCCTGAAAATAAAGCATGCCAATCCCGCCGAGGATGCCGATGTAAATCGCGTTCAGCAACTGTAAGCCGAGCAAAACCGCCGGCGAATGTGCCAACAGCATGCCCGCATAAAAAAAGAACCCGGCGATGGCGGCAATTCTCATCAACAGACGTTTGCCCAGACGTTTCGCAAAATATCCGGCAATCAGCATGGTTGGGATTTCCAACCCTGCTGCGGTGCCCATCATGATACCGGCGAGTTTTTCAGGTAGATGCAGTTCGTTGATGATAAACAGCGGCATATTAATGATATAGAGGCTGTTGGTGCCCCACATTAATGTGCAGATAGCAAAAAGCAGCAGCGTATCACGACGATTACGGCGTGGAGCCTCAACCGCACCTGTCGCGAGAGGTACGCTTTTGTTCATTGACGGTAAGAAAAACCAGACCATCACGCCGCAGATAATAAATGCCACCGCGGCGCTGAGATACATCACCGTAAAGCTGAACCCCATGGCCAGCGCGTAAGCCAACGGTGGGCCGATCACCCAGGCCAGTGAAACCTGAGCACGTAAAATAGAGCTGAACATGACGGCTTCCCGGCCAGTGCGATCGGCATGTTCACGGGCGAGAGCAAACATTTGCGGGTTGGCGGTGGAGCCAAAGCTACTGAGGAATACACCGACAAACAGCAAAATATAATAGTTTCGGTTCCAGGCAAACAGCACGCAGGCCAGCATGCCAAGTACGCAGCAAAAAACGATCAGGTTTTTACGATCGCCTTTTTTGTCAGAGCGTCCGGCCAGAAACTGACTTACCAAAATGCCGATGACGGCGCTACCGGTAAAAAAGAAACCCACCATTCCCGGACGAGCATGGACTTCATCGGTCAGAAAAAGGCTGAGCGTAGGTGTCTGCAATGCCCCGGCGATACCCGTGAGAAAAGCGACAAGCAGGAACGCCGAAGACGTTAAATCAAACGCCTTGGGTGTGGCGGCTACGGGGGTGTTATGCATGTTTAGCTATCAGTGGAGTGAAGAGAGGCGGAGTTTACGCTGCTCGCCAGAAAATAAACAGGGCACTAAATCAAAATCGATATGGAAAATCAAAATGTCATTTCAGTCTGAGAAGTCCACATGCTGACGATGCTGAAGTTGGGTAGCTGAACACGTTTTTGCGTCAGCTTGTTTCAAAGAACCGTCGAGAAAATGTGCGGTATATCTAAATTCAGCAAGTTAATTGTTAACTTTACTTGCGTGCTGAAGCAGAAAGATCCAGACTCCTTGAAACGTTTCAGCGTCATCTTGCCTTAACTGATGGAGTCGGGTGGCGCCTTTTTTCTCATGTTAGCTGAATCGTTTCAATTCAGCAGGAGAGGAGAATCATGTTCCAGTTATCTGTTCAGGATATTCACCCCGGCGAACAGGCCGGGAGCAAAGAAGAGGCTATTCGCCAGGTTGCCGCTGCCCTGGTGCAAGCGGGCAATGTTGCAGACGGCTATGTCAATGGCATGCTGGCGCGCGAACAACAAACATCGACGTTTCTCGGCAATGGTATTGCCATTCCTCACGGTACGACAGACACACGCGATCAGGTGCTGAAAACCGGGGTTCAGGTGTTTCAGTTTCCGCAGGGGGTGACGTGGGGCGAAGGTCAGGTTGCGTATGTGGCAATCGGCATTGCAGCCAGCTCAGATGAACACCTTGGGCTGCTGCGTCAGCTGACTCATGTATTGAGTGATGACTCGGTTGCGGAACAGTTGAAATCCGCCACCACGGCAGAAGAGTTGCGTGCATTGCTGATGGGTGAAAAGCAGAGCGAGCAACTGAAGCTTGATAACGAAACGCTGTCGTTGGACGTCGTCGCCAATTCGCTGGTGACGCTGCAGGCACTGAACGCCGCACGTCTGAAAGAAGCCGGTGCAGTAGATGCCACCTTTGTGGCCAGAGCGATTAACGAGCAACCAATGAATCTTGGTCAGGGCATCTGGCTGAATGATTGTGCTGAAGGCAATGTGCGCAGCGCCGTCGCGGTCAGTCGTGCGGCAAGCGCATTTGACGTGCAAGGCGAAGCTGCTGCGCTACTGGTTACTGTCGCGATGAATGATGACCAGCCCGTTGCGGTGCTGAAGCGTCTTGGCGATCTGTTGCTGAGCAATAAAGCTGACCGTTTGCTGAAGGCGGATGCAGCAACGGTACTGGCGCTGCTGACCAGTGATGATGCATTAACTGATGATGTGCTGAGTGCCGAGTTTGTAGTGCGTAATGAGCATGGTTTACACGCCCGTCCGGGCACCATGCTGGTGAATACGATTAAACAATTTAATAGTGAAATAACCGTGACGAATCTTGATGGAACCGGAAAACCGGCAAATGGACGCAGTTTGATGAAAGTGGTGGCATTGGGCGTGAAAAAAGGACACCACCTGCGCTTTACCGCACAGGGTGAAGATGCTGAACAGGCGCTGAAAGCCATTGGCGATGCCATCGCGGCAGGTCTTGGGGAGGGCGCATAATGAGCAGACGTGTTGCAACTATCACCCTGAACCCGGCTTACGATCTGGTCGGTTTTTGCCCGGAAATTGAACGCGGTGAAGTCAATCTGGTGAAAACGACCGGTCTGCATGCCGCGGGAAAAGGGATTAACGTCGCAAAAGTGCTTAAGGATCTGGGGATTGACGTGACGGTCGGCGGCTTTCTGGGTAAGGACAACCAGGATGGTTTTCAGCAATTGTTCAGTGAACTGGGCATCGCTAACCGTTTTCAAGTGGTGCAGGGGCGTACCCGTATTAACGTCAAGCTGACCGAAAAAGACGGTGAAGTTTCTGACTTCAACTTCTCCGGCTTTGAAGTCACGCCGGCTGACTGGGAACGCTTTGTGAATGACTCACTGAGCTGGCTGGGCCAGTTCGACATGGTGTGTGTTAGCGGCAGCTTGCCGACCGGCGTGAGCCCTGAAGCATTCACTGACTGGATGACGCGCCTGCGCAGTCAGTGTCCATGCATTATCTTTGATAGTAGTCGTGAAGCGCTGGTCGCCGGCCTGAAAGCGGCTCCGTGGCTGGTGAAACCAAACCGTCGTGAACTGGAAATCTGGGCTGGCCGTAAGCTGCCAGAAATGAAAGATGTTATCGATGCGGCACATGCTCTGCGTGAACAAGGCATTGCGCACGTGGTGATTTCACTTGGTGCGGAAGGCGCATTATGGGTTAACGCTTCGGGTGAATGGATTGCTAAACCACCGTCAGTTGAGGTGGTCAGCACTGTAGGTGCGGGTGATTCGATGGTTGGCGGTCTGATTTATGGCTTGCTGATGCGTGAATCCAGCGAACATACCCTGCGTCTGGCGACGGCAGTTGCCGCCCTGGCGGTAAGCCAAAGTAATGTTGGCATTACCGATCGTCCTCAGTTGGCCGCAATGATGGCGCGTGTCGACTTAAAACCGTTTAACTAACAGCAGGAGAGGCATAATGAAAACGCTGCTGATTATTGACGCTAATCTCGGCCAGGCTCGCGCCTATATGGCGAAAACCCTGCTTGGAGCGGCGGCACAGAAAGCGCATCTGGAGATCATCGATAATCCAAATGATGCAGAGCTGGCGATTGTCCTGGGCGATAAGCTGCCTGTCGACAGTTCCCTGAACGGCAAAAAGGTTTGGCTGGGTGATATCGGTCGTGCGGTTGCGCATCCCGAGCTTTTTCTCAGTGAAGCAAAAGGCCATGCGCAGCCATATACCGCGCCGGTTGTGGCCACGCCAGTGGCAAGCAATGGTCCAAAACGTGTGGTGGCAGTGACAGCTTGTCCAACAGGTGTCGCACATACGTTTATGGCTGCTGAAGCCATTGAAACCGAAGCGAAAAAACGCGGCTGGTGGGTGAAGGTGGAAACCCGTGGCTCTGTAGGGGCAGGTAATGCCATTACGCCGGAAGAGGTTGCCGAGGCTGATCTGGTGATTGTGGCGGCTGATATTGAGGTTGATCTGGCGAAATTTGCTGGAAAACCGATGTATCGCACGTCTACGGGGCTGGCGCTGAAGAAAACGAAGCAGGAACTGGATAAAGCGCTGGATGAAGCGACCCCGTACCAGCCTGCCGGGAAGAATCAGACTGCGGCCACCGAAGGAAAAAAAGAGGGCGCGGGCGCGTATCGTCACCTGCTGACCGGTGTGTCTTACATGCTGCCGATGGTGGTTGCGGGTGGTCTGTGTATTGCGCTGTCATTCGCCTTTGGTATTGAAGCATTCAAAGAGCAAGGTACGCTGGCAGCAGCACTGATGCAGATTGGTGGGGGCTCAGCCTTCGCACTGATGGTGCCCGTTCTGGCAGGTTATATTGCATTTTCAATCGCTGACCGTCCTGGTCTGACGCCGGGTCTTATCGGCGGTATGCTGGCGGTAAGCACCGGTTCTGGCTTTATCGGTGGGATTATCGCCGGTTTCCTTGCCGGTTATGTGGCGAAGCTCATCAGCACGAAGTTGAAACTCCCACAGAGTATGGAAGCGCTGAAACCGATTCTGATTATTCCGCTGCTTTCGAGCCTGGTCGTTGGTCTGGCAATGATTTACCTGATTGGTAAACCGGTTGCGGGCATTCTGGAAGGCCTGACTCACTGGCTGCAAACCATGGGGACGGCGAATGCGGTTCTGCTTGGCGCGATTCTTGGTGGCATGATGTGTACCGACATGGGCGGTCCAGTGAACAAAGCGGCCTACGCTTTTGGGGTGGGTCTGCTGAGTACGCAAACTTATGCACCGATGGCAGCCATTATGGCGGCAGGTATGGTGCCACCGTTGGCTCTGGGTCTGGCAACGCTGGTTGCGCGTCGTAAGTTCGACAAAGCACAACAAGAAGGTGGCAAAGCGGCACTGGTTCTGGGTTTGTGCTTTATCACCGAAGGGGCAATTCCGTTCGCGGCACGCGATCCGATGCGTGTTCTGCCATGCTGTATTGTCGGTGGCGCGGTGACGGGAGCAATCTCAATGGCTGTGGGGGCGAAGTTGATGGCGCCACACGGCGGACTGTTTGTACTGCTGATCCCTGGTGCCATTACCCCTGTACTTGGTTACCTGCTGGCGATTGTTGCTGGTACGCTGGTGGCAGGTCTCTCCTACGCGGTGCTGAAGCGCCCGGAAGTGGACGCCGTTGCGAAAGTAGCCTAACCCTTCTTTACTTCCCTGGGCAGAGATTTCTCTGCCCTTTTTATTCTTTGATCCCGACAGTTGCGGCACCGCCACAATAATCCATCCTGCCTTAACCAAATTCGATAAAGTGCCCTTAAATCAAACTCATCACGGAAATCGAATATGAAAAAAACGCGCATTTTTGCCTCTCTGTCACTCGCTACGCTGTTGCTTACAGGGTGCTCAACCATTTATGTGATGACAACAACATCAGGGACAACGATAGAGACGCAAGGAAAACCTGAGCAGGATTCCGGGACAGGATTGACAAAATATGCTGATACCTATGGCTATCAGCGCGTGATTAAAAGCAGCGAGGTGAAGCAAATAGATAAAGGTAAGACGGTATTGCTATGGTGAACCCGGTCAGGTAAGTCGCGAAGCATTCAGGGGGCGATATCGCTTTCGGCCCCCCAGAATAAAACGGGTCAGGCAATCATTGGCGCGATGATAAAACCAAAGGCAACGCCCGCGATGATCCCACCCAGTCCTGGTAACATAAACGGATGGTTTAAGACATACTTGCCCACGCGTGTTGTCCCGGTGGTGTCGAACTCCATTGCCGCCAGTGAAGTGGGGTATGTGGGGAGAACAAACACACCAGTCACTGCCACATAGGAAGCCAGAATGGCCCAGGTGGGTACGCCGAGCGCGACGGCAAGCGGGATAATCAGCGGCGTGGTGGCTCCCTGCGAATAGAGCAGCGCGCAGGTCCCAAACAGTACCAGAGCCAACAGCATCGGGTAGGCCTGTAGAATATTACCCGCGATGTCTTTAATTTCCGCTAAGTGCGCGTCAATGAATGTGGTTCCCAGTGTAACTATGCCGAGAATGACGGCCAGCGAACTCATCCCTGCTCGAAAAGTGGATGTCAGTACAATGGCATCTGTAGATGTTTTGCACAGCACGACCATCAGGCAAGCGGCAGATAACATGCAGATAATAATAATATCCCGCGTATTCATCGGACTACCGACGTCAAATCCCGGACGTAGCTGAGGGCAGGCGGCAAGGATGACGATGACGATGGTTGCCAGCATAAACAGAGCAACGGAAAGCACGGCACCCGGCGTCGTACTACTCTGGCTTTCATATTTACGGACCAGACCTTTTTGCAGGCGTTGCAGATACACTTCGTCATCCTGTAGCTCGCACCCCTGGCGTGAAGCGATGAATGCGGCCACCATGGCGGCAACGAACGAGGCGGGCAGGCATACCGCCATGACCTGTATAAAGCTGACGCCATTTCCTTCCATGATGGTCAGCATTGCAGCCATTGCAGCACTGATCGGTGAGCCGGATATTGCCACCTGAGAGGCGACGACGGACCCTGCGAGTGTGCGTGAGGGGCGGATACCCGACTCTTTCGCAACTTCGGCAATGACCGGTAGGGTAGAAAAGACAATAAATCCGGTCCCCGCCATAATGGTCATCGACCAGGTAATAATAGGCGCAATAATATTGATATATTTAGGGTTACGCCGCATAAAGTTCCCGGCAACACGTACCAGATAATCCATACCTCCGGCGGCCTGTAGCGCCGATGCTGCCACGACAACCGTCATAATAATAAGAATAACGTCCACGGGAGGCGAACCAATTTGCAGCCCAAATCCCAGCGTTAATATAGCCAGCCCCAGCCCGCCACATAAACCGATACCAATTCCGCCAAGGCGGATGCCAAAGAATATTGCCCCTAACACTACGATAATTTCCAGCCAAATCATAATGGCCTCCGCCAGAGAATAATTGGTTATTAAAATGGGTGTTTATTTAATGCAACAATTAGCCAGGTATAGATTTTCATTGCACCAAAAGGTGATTTTTACCAACGCGTTTCTCGTACCATTTAATACCGGCGCGAACCAACGAACCGGTTGAATCAATATATTTTTCAGGTGATGTTTTGACAGCCTCAGCAAGGATGACGGGGACTTCCGTACATCCCAGGACGATAACTTGTGCGCCACGAGAAAAGAGTGCTTGAGCCTGTTCATTCATCAGCATTTGTGCCCGCTTAGCATCATTGGCTTTTAAGCAATAGATGCTTTCCATCACTTTTTCCTGACTGGCAGAGTCAGGACTGATGCAGGTTAGCCCAAGCGATTCAATGCCTTTCTGATAGAGACCCATGTATAACGTGGCGTTGGTGGCGAGCAGTCCAATACGTGATTTTCCACAGTTCTTGACCTCGTTGATGGTCGTTTCAACGATACTGAGCAACTCTGTGTGACAGCACTCTTTTAATTCATTAAACCAAAAGTGGGCGGTATTACAGGGGATCACAATACACTCCGCGCCAGCATCTTCGAGTTTATGCATATAATCACGCATTGCCGGGAGTGGGGAATTACCATGATGCATTAATGCGTCAGTTCGGTCAGGAATGTCAGGGATAGATGAAATAATTAATGGGATATGTTCCTGGTCACGTTGTGCCGCGGTAAAGGTGACGAATTTATTAAAGAGATCGACGGTTGCCGCTGGCCCCATACCACCAAGTACGCCAATTAAACCTTTCACGATATATACCTCAATTCACCGATGATTAATATTCAGAGCTACGTTGTATCTGCTGGTTATGTTTAACAGCAGTGAGGCGTGAGGAGAAATGCAATAATGTTTTGTTCAATGCAAAAACCGCATGGATGTGGCTTCGTTTGTCATCTCAGCAGGCCGATATTCAGCCTGAGGTCCGACTATACGCGGCAGGCGAGCGGTCGTGGCCGAGGGGGAGGGAGGCATGGTAATGTTGAAAACGAAGGCTTGATGCAAAAAACGAATCACCAGGTGGCGATGATGAATTTCATCTCTGGAAATATTCAGGCATGATGCTTAAAGCCAATTGGCATATTTAAACATCCGCGTGACAGGCATGAAAAATATTGAGACAAAATGGTTATATGATTTCCTGACGCTGGAGGCGTGTCGTCATTTTTCCCAAGCGGCCGAGGAACGCAATATATCCCAACCGGCATTTAGCAGGCGGATCAAGGCGCTCGAATCAGCCGTGGGGGTACAGCTTTTTGATCGCACGACGAGCCCACTGCAACTCACGGAGGAGGGTAAGTTATTCCATTCACAAACCCGTAGTCTGCTGCAACAGCTGGAATGCAATCTGGATGAGCTAAGTGGGCACAATCTGCTTGGGGTACCCAATATCAAAATAGCGGCGGCACATTCTCTGTCGCTGACTATGTTGCCCCGATTAGTGCACTCAATGGCGGCCTGGGGGGAAGAGTTTGTTTATCACGTCGAGGCGATTGATGTGGTGCAAGCGGTGAATACCCTGCGTGAAGGGAAAAGTGATTTTATTATCTCCTTTCGGGATGAAGATTTAATGCAGTCACCTTTCTGCGGTTTGAAGGTTTTTGAGTCTGAGCTGTATCCCGTCTGTGCGACCGACGAGCAGGGGAAGGCGTTGTTTGATATCTATCAGCCGCAGGCGCCGATCCTGAACTATACCAGCACATCCTACATGGGAAGATTGGTAAACCGTCATCTGGCGGAAGTGGGGGGCATTTCTGCTCGTACTCTGTTTATGTCTTCGATGAGTGAGTTATTGAAAAATATGGCATTAGATGGGCATGGTATCGCCTGGCTACCGGCGTGGACTATCGTAAACGAACTGCGCGACAAGCGGCTGGTTTGTCTGCAGACGCCGGAACTGATGGTGCCTATTCAGGCCTATATTTACCGGATGGACACCCGCCTGAATAAAACGGCTGAGCACTTCTGGCGGATTTTGTACAACCACATGCCGGAGGATCTGGTTTCGCTCAGTTAATGCACGCAGTCCGCCTGGCGCATCTGAAAAACCTCCGGTTATCCGGAGGTTTTTTTCTGGCTTGTTCAATTTGTGTTCTGTCTCTCATTTTTTCGCGCCCTTGCAAACTGTATCTATAAAAAATTGTGATTCTGTTCATATCTATTTGTTTTAGATCTTGCGGATGGATTTACTTTACAAAAAACCTGGCTAACATGAACACGTGTTTGATAGTGAACATGTGCTCTAATAATCATTTTGGTGGTAATGGTTATTTCTGACGAACTCATTAGTGGTAATTATATTGCCAGGGGACGTGCTATGCGTGAAAAGGAATACATAGTAACCATTGGCTCGGCCAATATGGATGTCGCCGGGTATTCGCATGCTTCTCTGAATTATGCGGACTCGAATCCGGGAAAAATAAAATTTACGCCAGGCGGCGTGGGACGCAATATCGCTCATAATTTGGCGCTGCTGGGGAAAGATTCATGGTTACTGACTGCCGTTGGTAACGATTTCTATGGGCAATCACTGCTGGCGCAAACTAATCAATCTGGTGTTCATGTCGAAAAATGCCTGATTGTTGCTGGAGAAAATACATCAAGCTATTTGTCGCTGCTTGATAATACCGGTGAGATGCTGGTTGCCATTAATGATATGAGTATTACTGACCACATTTCAGCGGATTTTTTGTCGCAACATCGTGATTTTATTCGTGCAGCAAAAGTTATTGTTGCTGACTGTAATATCAGCGAAGACGCGCTGACATGGGTGTTGGAAAACGCGGGTGAGGTACCGGTGTTTGTTGACCCGGTATCGGCATGGAAGTGCGTTAAAATTCGCGAACAACTCGGCAAAATCCACACCTTAAAACCTAATCGACTTGAAGCTGAAACCCTGAGTGGTATTGCACTCTCCGGGCGAGAGGATGTTGGCAAAGTTGCCACGTGGTTTCATGAACGCGGCCTAAACCGTCTGGTGCTCAGCATGGGGGGGGACGGTGTTTATTATAGTGATATCTCAGGGAGTAGCGGCTGGTCGCTGCCCATTAAAACTCACGTCATTAATGTTACGGGGGCGGGTGATGCCATGATGGCAGGACTGGCATCCTGCTGGGTAGACGGTTTGCCCTTTATTGATTCGGTTCGATTTGCGCAGGGTTGCTCATCTATGGCGCTGGCCTGTGAATATACCAATAACCCTGATTTGTCTGTTGCGAATGTTAGCTCAATAGTGGAGAACACAGAATGTCTGAATTAACTCTTTCCTCTGAATTATTACAAATATCTCCAGAAGTTCAGGAAGCATTAAACAGTAAAAAACCTATTGTTGCACTTGAATCAACCATTATTTCCCATGGCATGCCATTTCCACAAAATGCGCAGACAGCAATTGAAGTAGAAGAAACTATTCGCAAACATGGTGCTGTGCCTGCAACCATTGCCATTATTGGCGGAGTAATGAAAGTTGGCTTGAGTAAAGACGAAATTGAGCTTTTAGGACGTGAAGGGCATAACGTTGCTAAAGTAAGTCGTCGAGATTTACCGTTTGTTGTCGCGGCGGGGAAAAATGGTGCGACTACCGTTGCCTCTACCATGATTATTGCCGCTATGGCGGGAATTAAAGTATTTGCAACCGGTGGTATCGGCGGTGTTCACCGTGGGGCTGAGCATACATTTGATATTTCAGCGGATCTGCAAGAACTGGCACATACCAATGTCACGGTTATTTGTGCAGGGGCAAAATCTATTCTCGATCTCGGATTAACAACCGAATATTTAGAAACCTTCGGTGTGCCGCTCATTGGTTATCAGACAACATCACTGCCAGCGTTTTTCTGCCGCACCAGCCCGTTTGACGTCAGTATTCGTCTGGACAGCGCAAAAGAAATTGCCCGTGCGATGGCGGTGAAATGGCAAACCGGCCTGAACGGCGGTCTGGTTGTCGCAAACCCAATCCCTGAACAGTTTGCAATGGCAGAGGAAAAAATTAACGCGGCAATCGATAGGGCAGTGAAGGAAGCTGAAGAGCAGGGCGTGGTGGGCAAAGATAGCACGCCGTTCCTTCTGGCACGGGTTGCGGAACTGACCGGAGGCGACAGTCTGAAATCTAACATTCAGTTGGTGTTCAACAACGCCGTACTGGCTTGCGAGATTGCGAAGGAATATCAACGCCTCGCCTGACCGAATTTACCGGGCAGAAAGTGGTCGCCCGTGAATATCAAACCTACCAAAACCTGGCGTTAGCGCCGGGTTTCCTGGCATGAAGGGATTTCATTATGGATATAATGAGAAGTGTTGTGGGTATGGTGGTATTACTGGCCATCGCGTTTCTGCTGTCAGTAAATAAAAAACGTATTAGCCTGCGTACCGTTGGCGCTGCGTTGGTTCTGCAAATCGCCATTGGCGGTATCATGTTGTATTTCCCTCCGGGGAAATGGCTGGTTGAACAGGCGGCACTCGGCGTCCACAAGGTCATGTCATATAGCGATGCAGGTAGTGCATTTATTTTTGGCTCGTTGGTCGGTCCTAAAATGGATGTGCTGTTTGACGGTGCCGGTTTTATCTTTGCCTTCCGGGTTCTCCCTGCCATCATTTTTGTTACCGCGCTGATAAGCCTGCTTTACTACATTGGCGTAATGGGACTGTTGATCCGTATTCTCGGTGGTATTTTCCAGAAAGCGCTGAACATCAGTAAAATCGAATCATTTGTTGCGGTGACGACGATTTTTCTCGGGCAAAACGAAATTCCGGCAATCGTGAAACCCTTTATTGATCGCCTGAATCGCAATGAGCTGTTTACTGCAATTTGTAGTGGGATGGCGTCTATTGCGGGTTCAATGATGATTGGTTACGCCGGAATGGGTGTTCCCATTGATTATTTGTTGGCGGCATCATTGATGGCAATTCCTGGCGGGATTTTGTTCGCGCGCATGTTGAGCCCCGCAACAGAAGAGTCTCGCGTTACCTTCGAGAATCTGTCGTTTACTGAGACACCACCGAAAAGCATCATCGAAGCGGCGGCGAGCGGGGCGATGACCGGGCTGAAGATTGCCGCAGGCGTTGCGACGGTGGTAATGGCATTTGTCGCTATTATTGCGTTAATTAACGGCATTATTGGTGGCGTTGGCGGCTGGTTTGGCTTCGGTCACGCGACCCTGGAAGGCATTTTTGGCTATATCCTGGCTCCGCTGGCGTGGATTATGGGGGTGGACTGGAGCGATGCAACGCTGGCGGGGAGCCTGATCGGGCAGAAGCTGGCGATTAATGAGTTTGTCGCTTATCTCAACTTCTCACCGTACCTGCAAACGGGTGGGACGTTGGATGTGAAGACCATTGCGATTATTTCGTTTGCCCTGTGTGGTTTTGCAAACTTTGGTTCGATTGGTGTCGTCGTCGGTGCGTTTTCAGCCATTGCGCCACAGCGCGCACCGGAAATCGCACAGCTTGGGATGAGAGCACTGGCTGCGGCAACGCTTTCTAACCTGATGAGCGCCACAATAGCCGGTTTCTTTATTGGTTTAGCATAGCCGGATGACGGCTAACGCCTTATCCAGCCTACGAGGAAGAGTTGTTGCTTGTAGGCCGGGTGGTGGCAGTTTGCGAGGAAGTGTCGTTGTTTGTAGGCCGGATAAGCGTAGCGCCATCCGGCATTACCTCTAAGCGGTTTTCAGCAAATACAGGGCATTATCGGCAGAGAGCGTCGGGTTGTTAATACTGACGCTGGCGCGTGATAATGCTGCACAGGCCATTGCAAACTGCGCGCTTTCGCGGAACGCACTGCCTTCCAGAAAGCTGTATAACAATCCCGCCATAAATGCGTCATCGGCACCGAAGCTGTCTATCACTGTATGCTTCGGCGGTGTCAGTAAAAATTGCTCTCCGTCCTTTTCGCTGCAAAAAACGGATTCGTCTTCCAGACATACAAAGATGCGTTTTACCCCCTGTTGATGGAGGTCGTTGACGGCCTGCACGCGGTCCCCATCCGACTGGACAGGCTTACCCCATAAAATGCCAAGCTCTTTCTGCGTGGGTTTGAGCGTATGAATACGTGTAAACCAGGTCTTCATTTTTGCTGCTTTGAACTCTGAAACGGTATCAATAAATACCGGAATGTCATCAGCAATAGTAAATACCCACTCGATGGCTTCAGCCGTCAGGTTGCAATCTGCCAGCACGACGCCGGAATGGCGGATAAGATCCCGTGAACCGTTCAGCAACTGCGGCGTTAGCTGTTGCAGAATGTGGGTATCGTTAATCGCCAGTACGGTCTCTTCCTGCTGATTCGCGATCGACAAATAGGTGGAGGTGTTATGTCCATGCAGACGAATACAATTGGAAACGTTAACACCGGCCTGACGGGTCTGTTCCAGCAGCGTTTCGCCATAGAAATCGCTGCCAACCGCGGAAATTAAATGCACGTCGCGGCCCAGTAGCGCCAGGTTGTGGGCGATGTTTCGTCCCACGCCGCCGGCAGAACAGTGGATGCTGCCGGGGTTAGATGCGGCTTGAGGATAGTGGATGTCAGCGACACCACGAATATCCATGTTTATTGCCCCGACGACGACGCAATAATCTTGTTCGGTAAGGATATAACCTTTACCTTTGATCATTCCTTTGCGCATCAAATCCATAATATGTGCGGCGACGCGCGAACGGCTGATCTGCAAAATATCGGCGATTTCATTTTGTTGTATCAGCGGATTGCGTCGCAGGATCTTAAGGATCTGCTTTTCCCTGTCGTTCATGATTATGCAACCGCCTTTTCAGTTTGCTGCGCTTTCAGCCATGCAATTTCTTCGGCCCAGATATCAGGGTTGATGGTTTCCAGTACCAGTGGGATGCCGTCAAAACGGCTGTCCTGCATGATCCAGCGGAATGCATCGTGACCGATATTGCCTTCCCCTAAGCTATGGTGGCGGTCAACGCGGCTGCCAAATGCGCTCTTGGCATCGTTCAGGTGCATACCGCGTAAATAGTTAAAGCCGACAATACGTTCAAATTCAGCGAATGTCTTTTCACACTCGTCAGCGGAACGCAAATCGTAACCGGCCGCGAAGGCGTGGCAGGTGTCGATGCAGACACCTACACGGGATTTATCCTCGACACCGTCGATGATTGCCGCCAGATGCTCGAACTTAAAACCCAGATTACTGCCTTGCCCGGCAGTGTTTTCAATGACTGCCGTCACGCCCTGAGTCTGAGCAAGGACAATGTTGATTGATTCCGCAATACGCGCCAGGCATTCATCTTCCGGGATCTGCATTAAGTGGCTGCCCGGGTGAAAGTTAAGCAGGGATAAACCAAGCTGCTCGCAGCGCTGCATTTCATCAAGAAAAGCATCGCGTGATTTTTCCAGCGCCTCGCTGACGGGATGGCCGAGGTTAATCAGGTAGCTATCATGTGGCAGGATTTGTGCGGAGGAAAAGTGATATTTCTCGCAGGCTGACTTGAAGTCATCAATGACTTCAGTGGTCAATGGTGCGGCGCGCCACTGGCGCTGATTTTTGGTGAACAGGGCGAATGCGGTCGCTTCGATTTCTGCAGCTCGAATAGCAGCGTTAGCCAGACCGCCAGCGGCACTTACGTGCGCTCCGATGTATTTCATAATAATTCCCTAAACAGTTCGAGTTGCAGGAAGGTGGCAAGAGAGAGACAAATTCGTCAGGAACGAATTTGACCAGCCAAAGGCTGGCCTCTGGTGAGGGACATGGATGTCCCTCATTAATCCCCGGGAGCGTACTTCAGTACGTGACTGGGGCGAACGAGCGCAGCCAACGCGCCTACAACTTGAAATATGACGGGAAAAACCCGCCATACTCAAAAGGGAAGAGTATAGCGGGTTAATGGAGGTGAGTCGTGATCGATTATGCCATCAGCGCGTGGATGGCAACGTTAATCGCGCCACCGCCCACAATCAGCCAGACAAACAGCACCAGTGCCATCAGCAGAGGTTTTGCACCGGCTTTTTTCAGTGCACTCACGTGAGTGGTTAACCCCAGAGCTGCCATCGCCATAGCCAGCAACACGGTGTCCAGCGTAACCAGCATGTTCACCACTGACTGTGGCAGCAGGTGGAACGAGTTAAAAATCGCGACCACAATAAACAGGATGGCAAACCACGGAATAGTGATTTTACTTTTCTCTCCGCCGGTCGCCGGAGACAGTTGTTTAACACGTGCTGCCAGGATGATGAGGAACGGAGCCAGCATCATGACGCGCAGCATTTTAGCAATGACGGCTGCGTTTTCAGCTTCCGGGGTGATTGCATGCCCGGCAGCAACAACCTGTGCAACTTCATGCATCGTGGAGCCAATATAAATCCCGTAGGTTTCCGGGCTAAACCAGTGCGCCAGTAGCGGATACATTGCCGGGTACAGGAAGATAGCAATGGTCCCGAAGATAACCACGGTAGCAACGGCGACCGTTACCTTACTGGCTTCTGCTTTCACCACCGGCTCAGTGGCTAATACCGCGGCGGCACCACAAATGCTGCTCCCCGCACCAATCAACCAACTGGTGTGTTTGTCCAGACCAAATACTTTCTGTCCGAGGAAACAGGCCAGCATAAAGGTGCTGCTGAGCGTCAGGACATCAATGACGATACCGCTGACACCAACGTCGGCTATTTGGGCGAAGGTGAGGCGGAAACCATACAGGATGATCCCCAGACGCAGTAAATGTTGCTTGGCAAACAGCACGCCACCGTCACAGCTTTTCCAGATTTGTGGATACACGGTGTTGCCGATAACCATCCCGAATAAGATGGCTAAGGTGAGGGCGCTGAACCCGGCACCTGCGACGGCGGGAATGGAACCTCCCCATAAGGCGGCCCCGGTGATAACTGCACTCAGGGCAAGCCCCGGAATAAAATGCCACACTGTACGACGATGATTCTGTAGGGCGAGTTCAGTCATAACCCCTCCTGAACAATTTGAATGATTTCTTGGCAAAAATTGTAAGGTGAAGTGGCTTAAAAATAAAATTGATTATATATTTATAATTAATCTTTATAAGTGGTAAGCACGGGCTACCCGGTGGAAAACGACTATGCATATCACCCTGCGACAACTTGAAGTGTTTGCTGAGGTACTGAAAAGCGGCTCGACGACTCAGGCATCTGTCATGTTGTCATTGTCGCAGTCAGCGGTGAGTGCTGCGCTTACCGATTTAGAAGGGCAACTTGGCGTGCAACTGTTTGACCGCGTGGGCAAGCGGCTGGTCGTCAATGAGCACGGGCGCTTACTCTATCCGCGTGCGTTGGCCTTGCTCGAGCAAACGACAGAAATCGAACAGCTTTTTCGTGAAGATAACGGCGCGATTCGCGTCTATGCCAGTAGCACCATCGGCAACTATATTTTACCTGCCATGATTGCAGGTTACCGGCGTGATTTCCCCGACTTGCCGTTGGAACTCAGCGTGGGCAACAGCCAGGATGTTATCAATGCTGTGCTGGATTTTCGGGTCGACATCGGGCTTATCGAAGGGCCATGTCACAGTACGGAGATCATCTCTGAACCGTGGCTGGAAGATGAACTGGTGGTATTTGCTGCGCCGTCATCGCCGCTAACCACGGGTCCCGTGACGCTGGAGCAACTTGCGGCTTCGCCCTGGATCCTGCGCGAACGTGGGTCCGGTACTCGCGAGCTGGTGGATTATCTGTTGCTGTCTCATCTACCGAGATTTCAGATGGCAATGGAGTTGGGTAACTCTGAGGCCATTAAACATGCTGTTCGCCATGGACTGGGGATCAGCTGCTTGTCACGTCGGGTTATTGCAGAACAACTGCAGGCAGGAACGTTAAGCGAAGTTCCTGTGCCGTTGCCGCGTCTGGTCCGCACGCTTTGGCGCGTCCATCATCGCCAAAAACATCTTTCAAACTCGCTGCTGCGTTTTTTACGTTATAGCGACCAGGTAGAGCAGGTTGAATAAGACGCTGATGCGTCGCACCTGCAATGAACACCTCATCTTCAACTGAGGGCAATCGTCATACGTTGCCCAGTTTCTGCTTTACTTATAATCCGCGGCCAGTCATGAAGGTCTCTTATAACTGCGCATTTGTGCCGGAAGAATGCCATTTCGTCTGCTACAATCGCGCCTCATTTTTTGGATGGATAGCATTTTCACATGGTTTCCGAAACTAAAACCACAGAAGCGCCCACGCTACGCCGTGAACTGAAGGCGCGTCACCTGACGATGATCGCCATTGGTGGTTCCATCGGCACGGGTCTTTTCGTTGCATCTGGTGCAACCATTTCTGCGGCGGGTCCTGGCGGCGCGCTGTTTTCCTATATTCTGATTGGCCTGATGGTGTACTTCCTGATGACCAGTCTTGGTGAGCTGGCAGCCTATATGCCGGTTTCCGGTTCGTTCTCTACCTACGGTCAGAACTATGTAGAAGAAGGCTTTGGCTTCGCGCTCGGCTGGAACTACTGGTACAACTGGGCGGTAACTATCGCCGTGGACCTGGTGGCCGCACAATTGGTCATGAGCTGGTGGTTCCCGGATACGCCAGGCTGGATCTGGAGTGCGCTGTTCCTTGGCGTTATCTTCCTGCTGAACTACATTTCGGTACGTGGATTTGGCGAAGCAGAGTATTGGTTCTCACTGATCAAAGTTACCACCGTGATTATCTTCATCGTGGTTGGCGTGATGATGATTATCGGTATCTTCAAAGGTGCTCAACCGGTGGGTTGGAGTAACTGGACGACAGGTGATGCACCCTTTGCTGGTGGTTTTGCCGCCATGATTGGTGTGGCGATGATCGTCGGCTTCTCCTTCCAGGGGACCGAGTTGATTGGTATCGCCGCGGGCGAATCTGAAGATCCAGAGAAGAACATTCCGCGCGCGGTGCGCCAGGTATTCTGGCGAATCCTGCTGTTTTATGTGTTCGCGATTTTGATTATCAGCCTGATTATCCCGTATACCGATCCGAGCCTGCTGCGCAATGATGTAAAAGATATCAGCGTCAGCCCGTTCACGCTGGTATTCCAGCACGCGGGTCTGCTGTCTGCGGCGGCGGTGATGAACGCCGTTATCCTGACGGCGGTGCTGTCGGCGGGTAACTCCGGCATGTATGCATCAACACGTATGCTCTACACCCTGGCATGTGACGGTAAAGCGCCGCGTATTTTCTCTAAACTGTCTCGTGGCGGTGTACCGCGTAACGCGCTGTATGCAACGACTGTCGTGGCAGGTCTGTGCTTCCTGACATCCATGTTTGGTAACCAGACTGTGTACCTGTGGCTGTTGAACACCTCCGGGATGACGGGCTTTATCGCCTGGCTGGGAATTGCAATTAGCCACTATCGTTTCCGTCGTGGTTATGTGTTACAGGGCCATGATATTAAGGATCTGCCGTATCGTTCTGGCTTCTTCCCTCTGGGGCCGATTTTTGCCTTTGTTCTGTGCCTGATAATCACCCTGGGTCAAAACTACGAAGCGTTCCTGAAAGATACCATTGACTGGGGAGGCGTAATGGCAACCTACATTGGTATCCCGCTGTTCCTGATCATCTGGTTTGGCTATAAGCTGACCAAAGGAACCCGTTTCGTTCGTTACAGCGAAATGCACTTTCCGAAACGTGTGAAGAAGTAATCTTGTACCTGATGGTACCGCGCTTATCCGACCTACGTAAGATAGTGTAGGTCGGGTAAGGCCTCCGTGCTGCCATCCGGCAGACAATAACCCTCCCCCGGCACTCACCCTGTTCAGTTAACATTTTAGTTTCAGAAAGCATCAACATGTGTTGGCGAGGTAATGAACATGCTCTCTCTGAGAAAGGGTTCCGTTCACCTCATGTTCATCGCTTCTCTGTACACTGAACGCCTGTGAACGTGTTAAGGGTGCTATCGCCGCACCCTTAACAATCCCGGCTCCCGGCACGGAAAATTGTTGCTGCGCAATCCCCTCCGCTTATTCCTCCAGGCTACCGGGCCGGGCGCGATGCAACATCCCTGTCGCACGCACCCTGAACCCGCATCCCTGCGGGTTCTCCCGGCCTTACGGAAACACGTCGGCAATTTTCAGCCGGACCCGCCACGCCTGACCATCTGTATTTTTATTTGAACATGTTTGAACAGCAAAACAGATTTAACTGAAAGTCAGAGAGTTGAAGCGACACCCTGGTCCGGCTGAAAATCGATGAGGCGTTGACGGCTGACCGGGGCTGCCCGCAGGGATGCGGGCAGAGGGGACGGCCTGCAGGGACGCAGGCTCGACCCCGACCCGACAGGCAGACGGCATAAGACGAATAGCTCGCGCAGCGACGATTTTCCGTGCCGGGAGCCTGGGTTGCAAGGGAGGCGGCGGTGAGCCTCCCTTGCACGTTCACGGGTATCTGTGATTCAAAGAAGTGATACCGTTGAAGTGAACGGAACCCCGTAGCGGAATAAAATGTTCTCCATACATGCTTAACTAACAGGCATTAGACATTCACCTTGCCGGGGTTATTTATTGTCCTAACTTTAGAAGTTGTAAGTCAGGCCAACAGTGTAGCGACGACCATCAAGCACGGTGTCATAGGTATCGTAATCAATCTGTTTATCCAGCACGTTATACACGCCAGCAGTAAGCAGCACATCTTTGGTCGCGTAGTAACGCATACCGACATCGACCTGGGTATAGGAAGGGGTGCCTTGCGCCATGGAGGTACGGCTCAGGTATTCTGATGTTTTGCCACGCAGATTCAAACGGCTCCAGAAACCGATGTCCTGCGTTGCCTGCCAGTCCAGTGTGGTGTTAAACATATGCTTTGGCATTTTGTTTAACGGCTGACCCGAGAACTGGCCGCTTTTCTGTTCAGATTCAGTGTAGGTATAGTTCGCTGTCCAGTTGATGTCGGAGGTCATCTTCCAACCGAAGGTGGATTCGACGCCGCGCATATTGGCTTTATCAACGTTAACCCGATCGCTGACAAAGTCGTAATGGGTGCTGCCAATAGTACAAGCCGGATCGGCGCTGCTGTTACAGCGACGCACTTCGGTGATTTTGTTTTTGAAGTCGGTATTGAACAGCGTGACGCCCGCATTGAGGTCGTTGCCGTTATCCCACAGTAAACCGATCTCTTCGCTCAGGCTTTTTTCTGGTTTCAGATCCGGGTTGCCGACAATGATACCGTTCAGACGACCGCCGCCGGTCACTTGCCCCCAGCTTGCGGATGACTGGCGCAGATCCGGCGCACGATAGCCCGCAGAAACACCGCCTTTTAAGGTCCACTGATCGCTCAGGTGCCATACGCCATAGCCGCGCGGCGTCCAGTTGTCACCGTAGTTTTCATCTTTATCCATACGCAGACCACCGGTCAGCGTGAAAGTATCGGTAACCGCCCATTCGTCTTCGGCAAACAGTGCCCAGCTCCAGCGGGTCAATTTGTTCAGACCGTCAGCAGCCTGCAGTTGGTTGCCGTTATCGCGCAGTTTTTCATAACGGTATTGCCCGCCAACTGTCAGGGTGTGCGCCCCGAGGAAGACCTGGTTCTGGTTATTGAAGATCGTGTTGTAGGACTTCATCTGACGACCAGGGTTTTTGGTCTCTTCCTGCTGAACATAGCTGGTGCTGTTGAAATCGTCGTAATAACCGCTGTGGGTTAATGAATACGTTGTGTGTTCATAACGGTTGTAGCTTTTGCTGTTTGGCTTACAAACACCGTTACGACAGTTTTCTGCCGCCATCGATTCGCCCGGTGTGCTGTTGCGATCCTGTAGTTCATGCGCGACATCGAAGTCGATGTCATTTTTATCATCCGGGGTGAAGTTGAGGGTGAGTCCGCCGTTGCGCAGGCGCTGTTCATTGTAACCATTGACTATCTTATCTTCTCCGCGATGGGAGAACAGCCCGGTCACTTTTGCGCCGAGTAGCCCGTCGATCAGTGGTCCGGACGCGTAGGCATTTGTCTGGTAAAGGTCACCGGAGTCCCGATCTTCCTGGAAGGTGGCGTCGCCATGCAGGGAGCCGGTCCAGGCTTTGGTATTCGAGACTTTTTTGGTGATCACGTTAATCACGCCGCCCATGGCATCAGAGCCGTACAGCGACGACATCGGGCCGCGGATCACTTCGATACGTTCGATGGATTCCAGTGGCGGTAGCCAGCCTTGCTCAATACCCGCGTTGTCGCTGTTCGGGCGCGTACCGCGTGTACTGATACGTTTACCGTTAACCAGGAAGAGCGTGTATTGCGAGGCCATACCGCGGATGCTGATATCACTGCTGCTACCGCCGCCGGTCACAACAACACCAGGGACGTCTTTCAGTGCATCGGTCACATCGCGATACGCTTTATCTTCGATCTGCTGCTTGGTAATAACCGAAATGGAGGCGGGGGCATCCTGAATTTTTTGCTCAAACCCGGTGGCGGTGACGACCACGGTATCCTGGTCGGCGGCATAGACGAGTGATGGGAGACTCGCGACGCATACTGCGGCGGCTACAGCCTTAACGTGAGGTATAGTCATTTGTATCATTCCATTTAAATGAATCTAACTGCGTGTCATGTGAAAGGCCATGACAATTGTATGTATTTGTCTTTTAAGGACTCTTTTCAGTAAAGAAGCGGGAGGATTGTACAAAAGTATGAATTTTTGTAAACACAAATGATAATAGAAATCATTTGTGTTTGATATGAAATTTGGAGAAGTATTTATAAAATCAATGAGATAGCGGCGAAATAAAAATGGATAAAAAGTGAAGGAATAATGGAGAAACCAAGAGGGCTTGCGCCCTCGAAGTCTACTTCAGCAAATATTGGGCGTGGAAACGCAGGTGATCTTCAATAAAAGATGCAATGAAGTAATAGCTATGATCATAGCCAGGCTGAATGCGTAATGTCATCGGCCATGCAGTCTGACGGGCGGTTTCGGCCAGGACTGCGGGTTGCAGCTGGTCGGCGAGAAACTGATCGCTATCCCCCTGATCAATAAGCGTTGGGATCGCATCTTCGGGTTTGCTGGCCAGCATCAGCGCACAGCTGTCCCATTCCGCCCACCGTGATTTATCCTCACCCAGATAGGCGCTAAAGGCTTTCTCACCCCACGGTACGCGACATGGATTGACGATGGGGGCAAAGGCAGAAACGCTGGTGTATTTACCAGGGTTTTTCAGTGCCATGATCAGTGCACCATGCCCCCCCATTGAGTGCCCGCTGATGGCGCAGCGATCGCTGACGTTAAACTGTGACTGAATGAGTGCCGGCAGCTCATCACGCATATAGTCATACATGCGAAAATGTGAGGCCCACGGTTGTTGCGTGGCATTGAGATAAAATCCGGCGCCCTGGCCTAAATCGTAGCTTTCATCATTGGCGACCTGTTCCCCACGCGGGCTGGTATCAGGCATCACCAGAACGATGCCCAGTTCAGCCGCAATACGTTGTGCTCCGGCTTTAGTGGTGAAGTTTTCATCATTGCAGGTCAAACCTGACAGCCAGTACAGCACCGGAGGCGGGGTGTTATCCCGGGGAGGTGGAAGAAAAATACTGAAGGTCATGGTGCAATTTAGCGTGGTGGAGTCATGACGCCAGCGTTGCTGCCAGCCTTCAAAACAGCGGTGCTCTTCAAGCATTTCCATGCGTGGCTCCTTGTTGTGTTGAACCTGAATGTGTTTGCGAACTCACCATAATACAGATTATTCATTGCACTGTGAGTAACTTTCACTTCCGCATTGAGCAAACATACTTCATCATCTATATAACTTTACATTAACACTCGAATTCACCCGGTTGAACGACGTTTGAAATCTGTGTGCTAAAAGGCAGCACCAATTTCAATAATTATCGCGGCGAATACTGGATTATGTGCGCCGCCTCACGCACAATGTTCTGGCTGTGACACAGCCTAAAAACTTTGCCCCACGCAGGGCAGAGGCGCCCCACCTGCAGGAGAAAAAGAAATGTCATCACTCAGTAAAGAAGCGGCCCTGGTTCATGAAGCGCTGGTCGCGCGTGGTCTTGAAACACCGCTACGCCCGCCCGTGCAAGAGATGGATAATGAAACGCGCAAACGTCTTATCTCCGGTCATATGACCGAGATTATGCAATTGCTCAATCTTGATTTGAGCGATGACAGTCTGATGGAAACGCCACATCGCATCGCAAAAATGTATGTCGATGAGATTTTCTCCGGCCTCGATTACGCCAATTTCCCTAAAATCACCGTCATTGAAAATAAGATGAAAGTGGATGAGATGGTCACGGTTCGCGATATCACGCTGACCAGCACCTGCGAACATCACTTCGTCACGATTGATGGCAAAGCGACGGTGGCCTATATTCCGAAAGATTCGGTCATCGGTCTGTCGAAGATTAACCGCATTGTGCAGTTCTTCGCCCAGCGCCCACAGGTCCAGGAACGGCTGACTCAGCAAATACTCACCGCGCTGCAAACGCTGCTCGGGACGAATAATGTGGCGGTGTCAATTGATGCTGTGCATTACTGCGTGAAAGCGCGTGGTATCCGTGATGCGACCAGCGCCACCACCACCACCTCGCTTGGCGGATTGTTTAAGTCCAGCCAGAATACGCGTCAGGAATTCCTGCGCGCCGTGCGTCACCACAACTGATCAGGGCAGGGGCCATGGAGCGTAATGTCACGCTGGATTTTATTCGTGGCGTCGCCATCCTCGGCATCCTGCTTCTCAATATTAGCGCCTTTGGTCTGCCAAAGGCGGCCTATCTGAATCCTGCCTGGTACGGCAGCATTACCCCGTCAGATGCCTGGACCTGGGCTGTGCTTGATCTCTTTGCGCAGGTGAAATTCCTCACGCTGTTTGCGCTGTTGTTTGGCGCGGGTTTGCAGATGCTGCTACCGCGAGGCAAACGTTGGATCCAGTCGCGACTCACTTTGCTGGTCCTGCTGGGGTTTATTCACGGTTTGCTGTTCTGGGATGGCGATATCCTGCTGGCGTATGGTCTCATCGGGCTGATTTGCTGGCGGTTGGTTCGCGATGCCCCTTCCGTCAAAAGTCTGTTTAATACCGGCGTGTTGCTCTATCTGGTGGGCGTTGGCGTGCTGTTGCTGCTGGGGTTTATCTCCGGAAGTGAGACCAGTCGGGCCTGGACACCGGATGCTTCTGCGTTGTTGTATGAGAAGTACTGGAAGATTAACGGCGGGATGGAAGCGGTCAGTAATCGTGTGGATATGCTGTCGAATAGCTTACTGGCGCTGGGCGCACAGTACGGCTGGCAGTTGGCGGGGATGATGCTGCTGGGCGCGGCATTGATGCGCAGCGGTTGGCTGAAAGGGCAGTACAGTTTGCAGCACTATCGACGTACCGGCGCGTTATTGGTCATTATTGGCATTGCGATTAACCTGCCTGCTATCGTTGCGCAGTGGCATCTGGATTGGGCATATCGCTGGTGCGCTTTTCTGTTGCAGGCTCCGCGTGAGCTGGGCGCGCCGTTTCAGACAATTGGCTATGCCGCGTTGCTGTTTGGTTTCTGGCCGCAGCTTAGCCGTTTAAAATGGGTTGTTGCGATAGCCTGCGTTGGACGCATGGCACTGACTAACTATCTGTTACAAACCTTAATTTGTACCACGCTGTTTTATCAATTCGGCTTATTTATGAAATATGACCGACTGACGCTGATGTTATTTGTCATTCCGGTCTGGGCCGTTAACCTGCTTTTCTCCGTCATTTGGTTGCATTTTTACCGGCAAGGCCCGGTAGAATGGCTATGGCGTCAATTAACCCTGCGTGCGTCAGGGACATCATTACCGCGAACATCCAGATAACGATCTGGATCACATTCATTAACAAAATGGATGTAAGCGCTTTCATTCCTGTG
Organism: Citrobacter sp. Igbk 16; assembly: GCF_028069755.1. Classification (NCBI taxonomy): domain Bacteria; kingdom Pseudomonadati; phylum Pseudomonadota; class Gammaproteobacteria; order Enterobacterales; family Enterobacteriaceae; genus Citrobacter; species Citrobacter sp. Igbk 16. The sequence goes on from NZ_JANEWJ010000015.1 coordinate 81,532, forward strand.
ACATCACTCACGCAGTCCGTTTCGTTGTGCTGACAAAATACACAGCCTGGGGTGTCTGCGGGCAGCCGCAATCTAAAACAGGGCAGTGAATATGGTAACCATACGTGATGTGGCACGGCAGTCTGGCGTTTCTGTAGCGACTGTTTCCCGCGTACTCAACAACAGCGCGCTGGTGAGTCCTGACACGCGTGAAGCGGTAATGAAAGCAGTGACTCAGCTCGGCTATCGCCCAAACGCCAATGCACAAGCGCTGGCGACGCAGGTGAGCGACACGATTGGTGTCGTGGTGATGGATGTTTCAGACGCATTTTTTGGCGCGCTGGTCAAAGCCGTGGACCTGGTTGCCCAGCAGCATCAGAAGTACGTCCTGATAGGCAACAGCTACCACGAAGCTGAAAAAGAACGTCACGCCATTGAGGTACTGATTCGTCAGCGTTGTAACGCACTGATTGTTCACTCGAAAGCGTTGAGCGATCGCGAGCTGGCGGAGTTTATGGATCAGATCCCCGGTATGGTGCTGATCAACCGCATTGTGCCGGGCTATGCGCATCGCTGCGTCTGTCTGGATAATATTAGTGGCGCTAAAATGGCAACCCGCATGCTGCTGAATAATGGGCATCAACGTATTGGTTACCTGGCATCAAGTCACCGCATTGAGGACGACGCAATGCGTAAAGAAGGGTGGCTAAGTGCCCTGAAAGAACAGGGTGTTACTCCTGCCGACAGCTGGATAGGTACTGGTTCACCGGATATGCAGGGCGGAGAGTCCGCCATGGTGGAACTGCTGGGACGCAACCTGCAACTGACGGCTGTCTTCGCTTACAACGACAATATGGCCGCTGGCGCGCTAACGGCGCTAAAAGACAACGGCATCGCCATTCCATTACATCTGTCTATCATTGGCTTCGACGATATCCCCATCGCGCGTTACACCGACCCACAACTGACAACGGTGCGCTATCCTATTGCTTCTATGGCAAAAATGGCCACTGAGCTTGCGCTACAAGGCGCGGCGGGAACGCTGGATCCTGATGCAACACATTGCTTTATGCCGACACTGGTGCGGCGCCATTCTGTGGCTTTGCGGCAGAATGCGGCACCGATCACTAACTGATAATGTCGGGCTATGTAACCGCTTTCAATATGTGAGTAAATTCACAGTATCTTAACAATGCGATAGCTATGATGACACTGTTTGCTGCGCTGTAACTACTATGTAACGGTGAATAATCACTTTCATCGAGGTATAGGCGTCTTAAACAACAATTAAAGCCTGTTTTTGGAGCGTTGCCAGACACGGAAGAAATATTTTTAAAAGTGAGCTTCGGCGTTCAGTAACACTTCAGTAACGTTCTGCCTGCCGAGCATTTATCTCAAGCACTACCCTGCATAATAAAACCGGAGATACCATGAATAAGAAGGTGTTGACCCTGTCTGCTGTAATGGCAAGCATGTTATTCGGCGCGGCTGCGCACGCTGCTGATACCCGCATTGGTGTGACTATCTATAAATATGACGATAACTTTATGTCTGTGGTACGTAAGGCTATTGAAAAAGATGCTAAAGCAGCGCCGGATGTACAGTTGCTGATGAATGACTCGCAAAACGATCAGTCCAAACAGAACGATCAGATTGATGTGTTGTTGGCAAAAGGCGTTAAAGCACTGGCTATCAACCTGGTTGACCCGGCAGCAGCAGGAACGGTAATTGAAAAAGCACGCGGTCAGAACGTACCGATTGTATTCTTCAACAAAGAGCCTTCCCGTAAAGCGCTGGACAGCTATGACAAAGCCTATTACGTCGGTACTGACTCCAAAGAGTCCGGGATTATTCAGGGTGATTTGATTGCCAAGCACTGGGCCGCTAACCCGAACTGGGATCTGAATAAAGACGGCAAAATTCAGTTTGTTCTGCTGAAAGGCGAACCGGGACACCCGGATGCTGAAGCACGTACGACCTACGTGATTAAAGAGCTGAACGACAAAGGCATTAAAACTGAGCAGTTGCAGTTAGATACCGCAATGTGGGATACCGCTCAGGCGAAAGATAAAATGGATGCGTGGATGTCTGGTCCTAACGCAAACAAAATTGAAGTGGTTATCGCCAACAATGACGCCATGGCGATGGGCGCAGTTGAAGCGCTGAAAGCGCACAACAAAACCAGCGTCCCGGTATTTGGCGTCGATGCGCTGCCTGAAGCACTGGCTCTGGTGAAATCTGGTGCCATGGCCGGTACCGTGCTGAACGATGCAAACAACCAGGCGAAAGCGACCTTCGATCTGGCGAGAAACCTGGCTGATGGCAAAGGCGCGGCAGACGGCACCAACTGGAAAATTGAGAACAAAATTGTTCGCGTTCCATATGTAGGTGTCGATAAAGATAATCTGGCAGAGTTCACCAACAAATAAATACTCCGTCTGTGGGCGCAATTTCATTGCGCCCTTAATTACGCACTCTGCAAGGCCAACAAGGTATAATTATGGTCAGCACTAATACTCAGTCGTCAGGCGAATACTTGTTGGAAATGAGCGGCATCAACAAGTCCTTTCCCGGCGTTAAGGCTCTTGATAATGTCAATTTAAAAGTCCGCCCACATTCTATTCATGCTCTGATGGGCGAGAATGGCGCAGGAAAGTCAACATTATTAAAATGTCTTTTTGGGATCTATCAAAAAGATTCCGGTAGTATTTTATTTCAGGGTAAAGAAATCGATTTTCATTCTGCTAAAGAAGCGCTTGAGAATGGTATTTCAATGGTACACCAGGAATTAAACCTGGTATTACAACGTTCTGTAATGGACAACATGTGGCTGGGGCGCTATCCCACCAAAGGTATGTTTGTCGATCAGGAAAAAATGTACCGCGATACCAAAGCGATTTTCGATGAACTGGATATTGACATCGATCCGCGTGCGCGTGTCGGAACATTATCTGTTTCGCAAATGCAGATGATTGAAATTGCGAAAGCATTTTCGTATGACGCCAAAATCGTCATTATGGATGAACCGACCTCATCGTTAACCGAGAAAGAGGTTAATCATCTGTTTACCATCATCCGTAAGCTGAAAGAGCGTGGGTGCGGGATTGTGTATATTTCTCACAAAATGGAAGAAATCTTTCAACTGTGTGATGAAATTACCGTGCTGCGCGACGGTCAATGGATTGCGACCCAGCCGCTGGAAGGGCTGGACATGGATAAGATCATCGCCATGATGGTAGGACGCTCACTGAACCAACGTTTCCCGGACAAAGAGAACAAGCCGGGAGAAGTGATTCTGGAAGTGCGTAACCTGACTTCTCTGCGTCAGCCGTCGATTCGTGATATCTCTTTTGATCTCCATAAAGGGGAGATTCTCGGCATTGCCGGTCTGGTTGGCGCGAAACGCACCGATATCGTTGAAACATTGTTTGGCATTCGCGAGAAATCATCGGGCACGATTACGCTCCACGACAAAAAAATCAATAACCACAGCGCGAATGAAGCGATTAACCATGGTTTTGCGCTGGTCACCGAAGAGCGTCGCTCAACCGGTATTTATGCCTATCTGGACATTGGTTTTAACTCGTTAATCTCCAATATCCAGAACTATAAAAATAAAGTCGGCCTGCTGGATAACTCCCGCATGAAGAGCGATACCCAGTGGGTAATTGACTCGATGAGGGTAAAAACACCAGGGCATCGTACGCAAATTGGTTCGCTTTCTGGCGGTAATCAGCAAAAGGTGGTCATTGGCCGTTGGTTGTTAACGCAGCCTGAAATCCTGATGCTGGATGAACCGACACGCGGTATTGATGTTGGCGCGAAATTTGAGATTTATCAGTTGATTGCTGAACTGGCGAAAAAAGGAAAGGGGATCATCATTATTTCCTCTGAAATGCCGGAGTTGTTAGGTATTACCGATCGTATTCTGGTGATGAGCAATGGCCTCGTCGCGGGAATTGTTGAAACCAAAACCACAACGCAAAACGAAATCCTCCGTCTTGCGTCTTTGCACCTTTAAGATTAGGGGCTCCTCATGAGTGCGTTAAATAAGAAAAGTTTTCTTACTTACCTGAAAGAAGGCGGAATTTACGTTGTTCTTTTGGTTTTGCTGGCAATTATTATTTTCCAGGATCCCACTTTCTTAAGTTTACTGAACCTGAGTAATATTCTGACGCAATCCTCGGTGCGTATTATTATCGCGCTGGGTGTTGCCGGGTTGATTGTTACGCAAGGGACGGACCTGTCAGCAGGGCGCCAGGTTGGCCTGGCGGCGGTCGTTGCGGCAACCTTGTTGCAGTCGATGGAGAATGCCAACAAGGTGTTCCCGGAAATGGCGACGATGCCCATTATTGTAGTCGTGCTGATTGTCTGCGTTATCGGTGCTGTCATCGGTCTGGTAAACGGTATCATCATTGCTTATCTGAATGTGACGCCATTTATTACCACCCTCGGCACGATGATTATCGTCTACGGTATTAACTCCCTGTATTACGACTTTGTTGGGGCATCGCCAATTTCTGGCTTTGACAGCGGGTTCTCAACCTTTGCGCAGGGCTTTATTGCGCTGGGTAGTTTCCGACTCTCCTACATTACTTTCTATGCCTTGATTGCCGTGGCCTTTGTTTGGGTGCTATGGAACAAGACCCGTTTTGGTAAAAATATTTTCGCTATCGGCGGAAACCCAGAAGCCGCGAAAGTATCCGGTGTAAACGTGGCGCTGAACCTGCTGATTATCTATGCGCTGTCTGGTGTGTTCTATGCCTTCGGTGGATTGCTGGAAGCAGGGCGTATCGGTTCTGCAACCAACAACCTCGGCTTTATGTACGAGCTGGATGCCATTGCGGCATGCGTGGTTGGCGGCGTGTCGTTCAGCGGTGGCGTGGGGACGGTTTTCGGCGTGGTGACCGGTGTGATTATCTTCACCGTCATCAACTACGGTCTGACCTACATCGGCGTGAACCCTTACTGGCAGTACATTATTAAGGGCGGCATCATCATCTTCGCCGTCGCGCTGGATTCACTGAAATACGCACGTAAGAAGTAACGATTAAAATGCTAAAAGCCCGGTGCAGCGCAATCTGCACCGGGCTTTTTTGTGAGTGTTACAACGTTAACGTATGCGCTTTCTCGCCGGTTTTAAATTTCACCTCACCGAGATCGATACAGGCTACCGGGCAAACGTGACCGCACAGCAGGCAGCCCACGCATTTTTCCGTGTTGCAGTGTGGTGTACGGGTTTCCTCATTCCATTCCATCGCCTGGTGCCCACCGTCATAGCAGGAGATGTAGCAGCGGCCACAACCCACACATTTTGCGAGATTGATATGCGGATAGACGATGTAGCTACGATCAAGTTCCTCTGCGGGGATGATATTGGCATTGGCGAGACCAACCATCTCCTCCAGTGAATCAAATCCTTGATCGGCGAGGTAATGCGACAGCCCGCTGGTCATGTCCTCCACGATTCGGTAGCCATACTGCATAATCCCGGTGGTTACCTGCAGCGTGGCAGCACCCAACAGCAGAAACTCGGCGGCATCCTCCCAGGTTTCAATCCCCCCAATGCCGCTAATCGGGAAATCGCGCAGTTCAGGGTGCATACGCAGTTGCTGAATAAAGCGCAGAGCGATAGGTTTCACGGCCTTGCCGGAGTAACCAGAAATACTGGATTTACCGTTGACGACTGGCATCCCGATTTTGCGCTTCAGGTCGATATTGGTGATGGATTTAACCGTATTGATGGTCGCGATACCGTCAGCGCCTCCGCGCTTAGCTGCCAGCGCCACCTCGCACATATCACCAATATTCGGTGTCATTTTAGCCAGCATTGGTAAGGCTGAGCCGCGTTTAACTGCCCGACAATACTTTTCGACCAGCTCAGGGCTTTGCCCGACATCGCTGCCCATGGCATGTGAGGTCATTTGCGGACACGAGAAGTTGCATTCGATCATGTCTGCACCCGCCTCTTCAACCAGGCGAGCCAGCTCCTGCCACTGTTCTTCGTTTTCACCCATGATCGACGCAATCAGGACCTTGTCAGGATAGTCCTGTTTCAGTCGGCGAATTGCGGCCAGATTCTCCTCCAGCGGGTGTTCGGCAATTTGCTCCATGTTTTTGAAGCCGATAAAGCCGGTATCTTCTTTGGTCAGATGGTCAAAGCGCGGGGAGACTTCATTGGCGATAAAGAAACCGATTGTCTTAAAAACAATACCGCCCCAGCCGGTATCGTAGGCTTTGGCACACATCTCATAGCAGTTGCCCACCGGAGAAGAAGAGAGGCAGAACGGGTTGGGAAATTTGACGCCGCAAAAAGTAATAGAAAGATCTTTCGTTAACATGAGCAAGCTCCCTCTAAATAGTGATGAATGGCCTGAGCGGCTTCTTTTCCGGTTTTCACGGCGTATACAACGGTTTTATCGCCTTTAACAATATCGCCTGCGGCAAACATAACCGGATCGGCGGTTTGGTAATTGCGCGTATCGATAAGATTGCGCTGTGGCTTTAACGCGGCGAAATCATCAAGCTGCGCATGTTGACCGACGGCAAGAATAATATGTTCGGCTTCAAGCGAGAGTTCTCCCGGCAGGCGTACATGCTTAAAGGTGACGCGATTTCCACTAACCGCCACAGGCGTGAAACCGTCAATAATCGATACCCCTAACGCCTGGGTGCTGTTGAACTCTTTGTTGCTGGCAGGGAATTCGGCCAGTTCCTCACGTGCGACACAGGTGACGGACGGGCAGCCCAGCAGTTTCAGTGTACTGGCGACATCCATTGCCACATCGCCACCGCCGATGATCAATGCGCTTTGCGCGACACTAATATTGCCGCCTGACTGTCGGGCCCGTTGCAGAAAGTCGACGGCAATTTCGACATTATTCGCCTGGTCAAACAGAGGCAACGTAGAACCGTAAGACATCCCTACGGTCACCAGTACGGCGCGGTATTCTGTTTTGAGTTGCTCAAGGGAGAGGGCAGCACCCACTTCACAATTGCATCTGATGGTCACGCCCATTTCCACGATACGGGCAATCTCATTATCTAAAACCGTCTGCGGCAGACGAAACTCTGGAATGCCATAACGCAACCAGCCGCCTGGCTGGGCCTGCTTTTCGAAGAGGGTGACGTCATAGCCAAGATTACTCAGCGTTACGCTGGCCTGTAATCCGGCCGGACCCGCACCGATGATGGCGACCTTGCCCAGCGTTTTTGTTGCGGGCTGATAGATTTTCATTGCGGTCTGCTGTTCAAAATCGGTAATAAATCGCTGCAGTCGCGCAATATCAATAGGCTTATCAATTCCTGAACGTGTACATCCGCGTTGGCATAATTTTTCGGTTGGGCATACCCGGGCGCACACCGCACCGAGCGCATTATTTTCCCGGATAGTTTCAGCCGCGCCTTTAAAATTGCGGAAATATATGGAACGAATAAATTTCCCTGGGTCGGTTTGCGCCGGGCAATCCTGACTACAGGGGGCATCGTGACATAATAAACAACGAGAAGCCTCTTTTATTGCTAATAATGGGGTGAAAGCCGGCGTGAGCTCATCCAGATAATTTTGTTGTGGCATATTTTCTTCCTTAATGCTTGAGTAAATTAAGGCAAACCGTTAATAACAAAATATAAAAAGTGAAAGGCTATTCTTAAGGCTAAGCACTGCAGGAAGAGTATTCTGTGAAAGGATTCACAAATAGAAGAAGGTGTGAGGGAAATGCTGACAGGCAGCATGAATCCCTTATATTGAAATGGTAACCGTTATCATAATATTAGTTATTCTCAACATCTAATATAAAGACAATATCGTCAACGATAAAATACCAAATAAACAACCATACCCAATGATAAACATCCGCATCCGGCATAAACCAGCACATAGGACCAAAATTGCAATGGCTCTTGAGAGCGATAAGCATAAACCGGTTCGCGCGCATTCTTCTTAATTTTATCTACGGCTCCGGAGCGCCATCCTTTCCAGGCTTCCCGGAAACAAAAGAGGGGAATGAGCAGAAAGGCCAATACGACGAAGAGTGTTTGTACATCCATGCTTATTTTCCTTGTTTCTTTTGTAATTCGAGTAATTGTTCCGGAGTGACTGCCGGATATCCCTGAGCATCATCGGGTACCTGATGCATGGTCGGGATAGGTACCAGCGGACCTAAAAAACGTGGCTCGCGTTTAAAAAGGTAGAGATCGGCCAGCGCACCAAAGCGAGCGCCAAATTCGCGTACCCGCACGGTAAGCATATCTTTTGGCGAGGGTACCGCATAGCACTGAGCCTGAATGCCCATATGTAGCGCAATAAACAATGCGCGCTCACAGTGGAATCGCTGAGTAATGATGATGAAATCGTTGGTATCGAATACTTTGCGGGTGCGTACAATCGAATCAAGCGTACGGAACCCTGCGTAATCGAGCACGATGTCAGCGGGATCGACGCCCGCGGCAATCAAGTCCTTACGCATCGTCATCGGTTCGTTATAGCTTTGCTGTGCGTTGTCGCCGCTAAGGAGCAGATAGTTTACTTTGCCGCTGTTATACGCATTTAATGCGCCCTGAATGCGGTAGCGGTAATACTGATTGATGACGCCGGTACGGTAGTATTTTGCCGTGCCCAGGACAACACCAACCTGACGGTAGGGGAGATCCTGTAATTCGTCATAGATGTAGGGGGCCGTCTTCCAGCTCATCCATCTGTCGAGCCCAAGCACTGTCAACAGCAGCAAGCCTACCAGGACTAACAAGCTGTAAAACACGCGCTTTAACATGCAGAAAACTCGATAATTGGATGGAATTTCAATCAGGCTACTGTACCCAACGGCGGAGCGCAAGAAACAGCAGTCTGATTGAGGGGATTTTAGTCACTGTTGCCCGATGACGCGGCGCTTATCGGGCCAGCAGACTGTACGGTTGGCTTGTAGGCCCGGTAAGCGCAGCGCCACCGGGCGTCACGACTTAACCGAGTAGTACGAGCTCGATATTGTCGCAACCCAGCGCGTTCAGCGTGGCAGACGTCGCATCCCACTGGATAAGCGCCGCATCCGCTTTTTCTGCCAGCACCGCACGTTGAATGTCCGGATAGTCGTAACCGTTAAGACTCAACAGGTTTAATGCACCCTGCAACGGTGGCAGTGTTGGGTTGAAGGCGGCGTTTTCAGCATAACTACCGCTGAAAATCTGTCCATCTTTACACTCCAGCGCCACGCCGCTCGGGGAGTTGCTGTAGGGCATATGGCATCTGTTTGCTGCGGCAATCGCCGCCTGGGTCAGCGCATCGCCTTGCAGCGCGAAGCCGTGATCCTGGTCGTCCATCAACAGCGTCTTGATGTCGAGATCTTTTGGCCCAAAAGCGTCCGGCAGATAGTCGCGCAGTGCGTGTGGTTCACGCCCGGGCAGGTGAATACGTAAATCCAGTCCGCTGTTCAGCTCATTCATAAACTGACGGCAGTGCCCGCAAGGGGTGTAGTTGACGGTAATCGCGGCGAGTCCTTTTTCGCCACGTAACCAGGCATGGCTAATAGCGCTCTGCTCGGCGTGAACGGTTTGCTGCATTGTTGCACCAAGAAACTCCATGTTCCCACCGAAATACCAGGTTCCGCTGATACCACGTGAGATCGCGCCAACGTTGAAGTTGGACAGCGGGGTGCGTGCGCAGGCCGCAGCTAAAGGCAGCAGAGCGAATGCCAGCGCGTCTTCGTCCAGTCCCGATTCGCGTTTAAGCAAAGATACCTGATCAGCCGTCAGCATGGCGGGGAAATGTACATCCGCCAGAATAGGGGCCAGGGCTGATTGCAAGTTATCCGCGAGTTGGGCAAAAGCAGTTTGAAAACGTGGATGCATGGCGTTGCCTCATAACAATGTAATGGAACCGTAGTTTACGGGCCTGACAGGGCTTTATATGTGATCCAAATCTCATTGTGTATGCAACTTATGAAACTTAAATTAAAAATGTGCAACGCATCGCAAATAAACAGCTTAAAAATGCAGATTAGCCTACCACTGCCAGGATAACCGGGAACAGGAAGGGGGCAACCAATGAGGTGATAATCCCGCAAATCACCAGCGCCAGTGAGCTAAATGCGCCTTCCTGGTAGTCCAGTTCAGCACAGCGAGCCGTGCCCAGGGCGTGTGAAGCCGTACCCATTGCCAGCCCACGTGCTGCTTTAGTGCGAATGCGCATTGCATTCAGCAGGGTATGGCCAAATACGGCACCGAGGATACCGACAAAAATAACGCACACTGCGCTGATTGCCGGAATACCACCAATACTACCGCCCACAGCCATAGCGATAGGTGTGGTGACCGATTTAGGCATAATAGAGGCGGCAATCTCTGGTGAAGCCCCCATCAGCAGGGCAATAGATGTGCCTGTGACCATGGCCACGACACTGCCGGCAAAACAGATTGCGATAATGGATTTCCAGCGGGCACGGATTTGGTGCAGCTGTTCATATAACGGATAGGCTAGCGCGACGACGGCAGGTTGCAGTAAATCGTTCAGCACCTCGCTGCCTTTGAAGTAGTGATCGTAGGGGATACCGGTCAGCATCAGAAAGGGAATAATCACTACCATTGCGACGAGCAACGGATTCAGCAACGGCAGTTTAAATCGTGCGGCCAGCTTACGTGCAGCAAAAAATACCGCCAGGGTGAGGGGTAACGACCACCAGATATACGACATCATTGTTTAGACCCTTTTTGGCCAACGATTTTGCGTTCGCCGTGAACAATGTGCGAGCTCCAGCTCACTACCAGGAATACGACCAGTGTACTGATGGTGCAGGACACCACGACCGGACCAAATTGTGCGCGTAGCAAGTCAAAGTACTGCATGATCCCCACGCCAATCGGGACAAACAGCAGGGCCATGTAACGAATCAGTACGTAGCAGCCTGGGTTTACCCATTTTGCCGGTAAGATCTGTAATGCCAGTAATACAAACAGAATCAGCATGCCGATAATGCTGCCCGGAATCGTGATTGGCAGCAGTGAGGCAAGAAAAATACCTGCATAGAGGCAGGCATAAATGAGGACGAATGCGCGTAAATATTGCCAGATAATGTTCAGTGACTTGCTCATATTTGAAACCCTTGACGAGACTGATTCATCATACAATTAAACTTTAAAACGTGCTACCGATCACATCATGAATTCTAAGCATAGTGGAAATAGATATCTGGAACATCAGGCAATGCCCCCAATCAGCATAACCAAACCTGTGCCCGGCGCTGAGACGCTTTAATCTCCTGCATAGAGACGTTACCATAGCGCCTCTCTTTTTTGCGGGTAACAATATGCGTGTTTTACTGGCGCCGATGGAAGGCGTGCTCGACTCGCTGGTGCGCGAGCTGCTGACTGAAGTGAATGATTATGATCTCTGTATCACCGAATTTGTTCGCGTGGTGGATCAACTGCTGCCGGTAAAAGTCTTTCACCGCATTTGCCCAGAGCTGCTTAACGCCAGCCGCACGACATCCGGTACGCCGGTGCGTATACAACTGCTGGGGCAGTATCCGCAGTGGCTGGCAGAAAATGCAGCCCGCGCGGTTGAGCTGGGTTCGTATGGCGTCGATCTAAACTGTGGCTGTCCGTCGAAGCTGGTGAACGGCAGCGGCGGTGGCGCAACGTTACTGAAGGACCCTGAGCTGATTTACCGTGGCGCTAAGGCCATGCGTGATGCGGTTCCGGCCCATTTACCGGTGACGGTAAAAGTGCGTCTGGGCTGGGACAGCAGTGACAGGCAGTTCGAAATCGCTGATGCCGTCCAGCAGGCCGGTGCCAGCGAGTTGGTGGTGCACGGGCGAACGAAAGAGCAAGGTTATAAGGCCGAGCACATTAACTGGCAGGCAATTGGCGAGATCCGCCAGCGTCTCAATATCCCGGTTATCGCGAATGGTGAGATCTGGGGCTGGCAAAGCGCACAGGACTGTATGGCTATCAGCGGATGCGATGCCGTCATGATCGGGCGCGGTGCGCTTAATATCCCGAATTTGAGTCGCGTGGTGAAATATAACGAACCGCGTATGCCATGGCCTGAAGTTGTGACGTTACTACAAAAATATACACGACTGGAAAAACAGGGTGATACCGGGCTGTATCATGTGGCGCGTATCAAACAGTGGCTGGGCTATCTTCGTAAAGAATATGTTGAAGCGACAGAACTGTTTCAGGAAATTAGGGCGTTGAATAATTCACCGGATATTGCACGCGCGATTCAGGCCATCCCTATTATCGCCTGATGGCGGCGTAACCGCCTTATCCGGCCGACGGAACGGACGCGTAATTCGTAGGCCTGATAAGCGTTTGTGACATTACGCCTCCATTTATAATTCATTGGAATTATTTTGACAGAACCATATGTTATGTATATGTTTCTTAATTATGTGATTTTATTTCAAAAGATGTATTGCCACGCGTAACTAAAAAAGAGAATGCGGTAAGTCGTACTCTCTGTGCATCTTTTCTTACCCGTATATTCCCATGAATCGTAACTCTGTTCTTGTTGCAACGGCATGTTTGCCGCTGCTTATTTTGATGGTCGGTTGTGCACCTATGCATGACAATCGCCAATCGCTGTCACAGCAGACGCCCGCTGTGAACGTTGACTCCGCGTTGCCTGCGGCATTAAAAAATGGTTGGCCGGATAGCCAATGGTGGAAGGCGTATCACGATCCACAGCTGAATGCGTTGATTGACAGCACCCTCAAGAATTCTCCAGATATGCAGGTAGCAGAACAGCGCATTCAACTGGCAGAAGCGCAGGCTAAAGCGGTTCAGGCGCAGGATGGTCCAGAGGTTGATTTTTCTGCAGACGTTGAACGTCAAAGAATGTCGGCAGAGGGTTTAATGGGACCGTTTGCCATTACCGATCCTGCGGCAGGCACTACTGGACCGTGGTACACCAACGGCACCTTTGGTTTAACCGCTGGCTGGAATCTGGATCTGTGGGGTAAAAACCGGGCTGAAGTGGCGGCGCGTATTGGTGAGGTGAAAGCGCGTGAGGCTGAGCGTGAGCAAACTCGGCAGTTACTGGCGAGCGGTGTATCGCGTTTGTACTGGGAGTGGCAGACGCAGGCGGCGCTTAAAACCGTGCTGACGCAGATTAAAAATGAGCAGCAGAACGTCATCACCGTCGATCGTCAACTGTATCAAAACGGGATTACCTCTTCTGTCGAAGGCGTTGAAACGGATATCGACTCCAGTAAAACGGAGCAGCAACTGAACGATGTCAGCGGCAAAATGAAGGTGATAGAGGCGCGGTTGAGCGCACTGACCAACTCGCAATCTTCCGTCATGAAGCTTAAAGCGACAACGCTACCGGCGGTAGAAAGCCAGCTACCGTCCCAGCTTGGTTATTCGCTGCTGGCCCGCCGCCCTGATTTACAGGCCGCACACTGGTACATCGAGTCAACGCTGAGCAGCATTGATGCGGCAAAAGCGGCATTCTATCCGGACGTTAACCTGATGGCGTTTTTACAGCAGGATGCGCTACATCTGAGCGATTTGTTCCGCCATTCTGCACAGCAGATGGGCGTGACGGCTGGACTGACGCTGCCTATTTTTGATAGCGGCAGACTGAATGCGAATCTCGATATCACGAAAGCGCAGAGCAATCTGACGGTGGCAAATTACAACAAGGCCGTGGTCGATGCGGTGAATGACGTGGCGCGTGCGGCATCACAGGTAGAAACGCTGGCGCAGAAGAACCAGCACCAGCAGCAAATTGAACATGACGCACAGCGCGTCGTGGGGCTTGCACAGGCACGATATAGCGCCGGTATCATTGCGGGTTCCCGGGTTAGCGAGGCCAAAATTCCGGCATTACGCGAACAGCTTAATGGTCTGGTTCTACAGGGACAGTGGCTGGATGCGTCTATACAGCTGACCAGCGCACTGGGCGGGGGTTACCGCGCCTCCTGATAGTCTGACCCGGCAGAAGCCGCTGTCGGGTCAATTTGCCTGTTCTTTGCGTTTACTTCGCCGTTTCATCCACCAGCGGGCAGCCACTACAACGCCGATAACCAAAACCAACCAGATCCCATGTTTAATATGCTGGTCGAGGCTATGCAACCATGGGGCAATCACTTCACCACCCACATAGCCGAGCGTGGTAAACAGCAAAGCCCAGACAAACGCCCCCAGGATATTCAGTGGGATGAAAATCTTCGGCGGCAGGTGGCTGGCTCCAATCAGCAACGGACCAATGACGCGAAAGCCGTACATAAAGCGCGTGCCGACCACAAACAGATAGGGACGCCGTTGGATCATCTTCTGTGCGTAGTGGATTTTTGCCCGATGACGCGAGAAACGACGTAAAATTTTGCCGCCATAACGACGCCCAAGTAAAAAGAGTAACTGATCGCCAATCATCCCACCCAACGCGACGGAGAGCACCACCAGCGGAAATTTTAGAATTCCCTGATGCGCAGCAACACCGCCTAGCAAGGTAATGGTTTCGCCTTCGGCAAGGCTGCCAATAATCAGCGCCGCATAGCCGTATTGCTCAACATAATGCGTTATATCCATACGTTGTATGACCTCCACGCTCCATAGCATACACCCAGTGAATTGTTCATGCCGGAAAAGCAGTAATTCAGCGCATCGGTATTTTTCATGTGTACATAAAATAATCAAAAGCTGAATTATACTTGAAGTGTTGAGGTCCGGAGCTGACAAGAAGGGGGCGGTATGAACCATGTCTGGGGGTTGTTTTCCCATCCCGATCGTGAAATGCACGTGATCAACAGCGAAAACGAAAGTGTTTCGCATCACTATACCCACCATGTACTGCTGATGGCGGCAATCCCGGTGATTTGTGCGTTTATTGGCACCACGCAAATTGGCTGGAATTTTGGCGATGGCAATATACTGAAGTTATCCCTGTTTACCGGATTTGCGATGGCAATTCTGTTTTACGGTGTGATGCTGGCGGGTGTGGCCATTATGGGCAGAGTGATCTGGTGGATGGCGCGGAATTACTCGCGACGCCCGTCGCTGGCGCATTGTATGGTCTTTGCCGGATATGTTGCCACGCCGCTGTTTTTAAGCGGGCTGGTGGCGCTGTATCCGCTGGTCTGGCTGTGTGCGCTCGTGGGAACCATCGCGCTTTTTTACACCGGCTATTTACTTTATCTCGGTATTCCAACGTTCCTGAATATCACGAAAGAAGAAGGGCTGAGCTTTTCCAGTTCAACGCTGGCGATCGGTGTGCTGGTGCTGGAGGTTCTGCTGGCGATTACGGTGATCCTGTGGGGCTACGGGTACCGATTGTTCTAGGTGTACAACCTGTCTGCGCTGCGTTGTTGACGTAAAAGTCAGCAACGCAGCATTTCGAGATGATTCTTCTGTAGCGGCAAACCTGCCGGATCGCTATGATGCCAGAGCTAGCCTGAGATAATCCTTATTTCAGGCGGTGTGCGTTGTGACGTGCGTGAACCATTATCAGAAACCTCATCATGCTGAAATTCCGAGTTTCATTATTAAGTCTTGCCCTGGTGCTGGCCGTTCCTTTTGCACCCCAAGCCGTAGCGAAAACGGCGACTACTGCAGCGGCATCTCAACCTGAGATTGCTTCTGGTAGTGCGATGATAGTTGATCTGAATACCAACAAAGTTATCTATTCGAACCACCCGGACCTCGTGCGTCCGATTGCGTCGATTACCAAATTAATGACGGCGATGGTGGTGCTTGATGCACGACTGCCGCTGGATGAAAAACTGAAAGTTGATATCAGCCAGACGCCGGAAATGAAAGGCATCTACTCTCGTGTGCGTCTGAACAGTGAGATCAGTCGTAAGAATATGCTGCTACTGGCGCTGATGTCCTCAGAAAACCGCGCAGCGGCAAGCCTGGCGCACCACTATCCGGGCGGTTATAACGCATTTATCAAGGCGATGAATGCGAAGGCGAAGTCGTTGGGAATGACCCAGACGCGCTTCGTGGAACCGACCGGGTTATCGATTCATAACGTCTCGACGGCGCGTGATCTCACTAAACTGCTAATTGCCAGCAAGCAGTATCCGCTGATTGGTCAGTTGAGTACGACGCGTGAAGACATGGCGACCTTTGCTAATCCGGCTTATACGCTGCCGTTCCGTAACACCAACCATCTGGTGTACCGCGATAACTGGAACATTCAGCTCACCAAAACAGGGTTTACTAATGCCGCCGGTCACTGCCTGGTGATGCGTACGGTCATTAATAACAAGCCGGTAGCGCTGGTGGTTATGGATGCCTTTGGCAAATATACCCACTTTGCTGATGCCAGTCGTTTACGCACCTGGATTGAAACCGGTAAGGTGATGCCTGTTCCGGCCGCGGCGCTGAGTTATAAAAAGCAAAAAGCCGCCCAGATGGCGGCAGCGGGTTCAGCGACAGGTGAGCAAACCGCGCAAAACGATTAAACCGTAGGCCGGGCAAGCGAAGCGCCCCCGGCAACGTGCCCGATGGCGCTTACGCTTATCGGGCCTACGATTCTTTCCAGTACTTCTGCTTACTCGTTTTGCCAATACCTGGATTCATACTGTTGGTCGGGTCGTTCTCGCGATAAAAACGCGTCAATGTTTCTGGTGCTTTATACAGATGTCCCACGTTATGTTCTGCAGGATATTGCGCCCCGCGCTCACGCAGTAACACCAGCATTTGCTCTTTCAGTTCGTGAGCATCCACACCTTTCTTCACGATGTAATCCTGATGGAAGACATAGCACATGAAGTGGCCGTAGTAGAGCTTATGCACCAGCTTGCTGTCTATTTCTGGCGGCAGGTGCTCATACCATTCGGTATCGTTACGGCGCAGCGCAATATCCAGTGCCAGTATATCCTCCACCTCATCCGCATGGACGGCCTGATATCGAATGGCCGCGCCCGCCGCTGCGAAGCGGTGTAAAAAGGCCTTGCTACCTTCTTCCGGTGTACAGGCAAAGAAATCACCTTCGGCGGTTTTGAAAAACTCAGTCAGCCAGCTCTGAGCTTCCGCTACACCGCCACCGGCCATTTTTAACAGCAGGTGATGTTCGTATTTATCTCGCCAGCTTTTCATCCGTGCCGGTAAATGGCTGGGGAATAAATGGCCAAACTTCTGCATCGCCCGGTCGGTAAAGTGCGGGCGGAAAATTTTCACTTTTTCCAGCATCGCATCGGTGCGGCCTTTCAGCGTAAAGAAAAACGGCATTTTGTCGGTGCCGAGTTTGTCGATCATCAGAAACGTATCTTTGCCGTATTGCTCAGCAATGTCGTAAATATCGCGGTGCATATATTCACCGGCGACCGGCAGATGCTCAAATTTGGCCAGAATATGACGGCGGATTTCTGTCAGCACTTCTGGCTGGTTGGTACCGATATAAAAGACCTGTTGGTTTTTCTCAGCCTCAAAGGTATCCAGGCGCACGGCGAAAACCGCAAGCTTTCCGGCGCAACCAGAAGACTCAAACAAACGCTCAGGGTCTGCGTTATAGCGTGCCGGCGTATCGGCCTCAATATCTCTGACGCGGGTGACGTAATCATGATCGTGTGCATGACGCCCATCGTGCTGGACATCATCATCTTTGATCCGCTCGTCGTCGAGTTTACTGAGGATCTGCTCCGGCGTCTGACCCAGCTCGATACCCAGATGGTTGACCAGCTGTAACTTGCCCTGCTCATCAACGCGTGCAAAGAGCGACATTTCTGTGTATGCCGGACCACGTTGTACCAGCGAGCCGCCAGAGTTGTTGCAGATACCGCCGATAACGGAAGCACCGATGCAGGAAGAGCCGATCACCGAATGCGGTTCACGGCCAAAAGGTTTGAGCGCCTTTTCCAGCGAATAAAGTGTCGTACCCGGATAAGCCAGCACCTGTTCACCGTTGCCGATGACGTGCAGCTTATCGAGGCGCAGAGTACTGATGATAACGATGTCGCGATCGTAATCATTGCCGCTAGGGGTAGAGCCTTCGGTCAGACCGGTATTGGCGGCTTGCATCAGGATTATTTTGTCAGCCGAGACGCAGGCGTTGAGGACACGCCACAATTCTAATAGCGAGCCAGGGAAAACGACGGCGAGCGCATCGCCCTGGCCCGAGCGGAAGCCTTTACGATAACGGGCCGTTTTGGCCGGTTCGGTGAGCAGGTGTGAATGGCCGACCAGTCGGGTCAATTCAGTCAGAAACGCTTTATTATCAGTTGTTGTAATGGAAGACATTCTCCACTCCTTGTGGTGGGACTCAATATCAGGAACAAGCATAGCGCTATGTATGACAATACGCTTTCTCATTCGCATTGTCTCTGTGTTGTATCCCACTGATTCATGCTGGTTTTGAAAATTCAGAGAATATCCTTAGCTTTCTTCCCCGCTCCCGTTTAGGCTTACGGCAAGCTGCGGTTTTTGTTATATTTTCGCTGCCTCGTCGGGTAGAAATTAAGAGAGAATCAACATGAAATGGCTATGTTCTGTAGGTGTCGCGGTGGGCCTGGCGTTGCAACCAGCGCTGGCGGACACCTTGTTTGGTAACCATCCACTGACGCCTGAAGCGCGGGATGCGTTTGTGACCGATTTACTCAAACAGATGACCGTGGATGAGAAAATTGGGCAATTGCGTTTGATAAGCGTTGGACCTGATAACCCGAAAGAAGCCATCCGTGAGATGATCAAAGACGGACAGGTAGGGGCGATTTTTAACACCGTCACTCGCCAGGATATCCGTAAGATGCAGGATCAGGTTATGGAACTCAGCCGCCTGAAAATCCCTCTCTTTTTCGCCTATGACGTGCTGCACGGTCAACGTACCGTGTTTCCGATAAGCCTTGGCCTGGCATCCTCTTTTAACCTTGATGCGGTCAGAACAGTTGGCCGAATTTCTGCGTATGAAGCCGCAGACGATGGTCTGAATATGACCTGGGCGCCGATGGTTGATGTCTCCCGCGATCCGCGTTGGGGCCGTGCGTCCGAAGGTTTTGGTGAAGATACGTATTTAACTGCCATCATGGGCAAAACCATGGTGGAAGCGATGCAGGGGAAAAGCCCGGCCGATCGCTATTCAGTGATGACCAGCGTCAAGCACTTCGCTGCTTATGGCGCCGTTGAGGGCGGTAAAGAGTACAACACTGTGGATATGAGTCCGCAGCGTTTATTTAACGACTACATGCCGCCGTACAAGGCCGGACTGGATGCCGGTAGCGGTGCGGTGATGGTGGGGCTTAATTCACTGAATGGGACGCCTGCCACCTCTGATGCCTGGCTGCTCAAAGACGTGCTGCGCGATAAGTGGGGCTTTAAAGGCATAACGGTTTCCGATCATGGCGCAATTAAAGAATTGATTAAGCATGGAACCGCGTCCGACCCTGAAGATGCTGTGCGCGTGGCGATCACGTCCGGTATTAACATGAGCATGAGCGATGAATATTACAGTAAGTATCTGCCGGGACTGATTAAGTCGGGCAAGGTTACGATGGCGGAGCTCGACGATGCCGCGCGCCATGTACTGAATGTAAAATATGATATGGGTCTGTTTAACGACCCGTACAGCCACCTGGGGTCGAAAGACTCTGACCCACAAGATACCAATGCTGAAAGCCGTTTGCATCGCAAAGAAGCCCGTGACGTGGCGCGTGAAAGCCTGGTATTGCTGAAAAACCGTCTGGAAACATTGCCACTGAAAAAAACAGCAACCGTGGCAGTTGTCGGACCGTTAGCAGACAGCAAACGTGATGTCATGGGTAGCTGGTCTGCGGCGGGTGTTGCCGAACAGTCTGTCACGGTGCTGACAGGCATTAAAAATGCCCTGGGTGATAAAGGTAAAGTGGTCTACGCCAAAGGGGCGAATATCACCAACGATAAAGGTATTGTTGACTTCCTTAACCTGTACGAAGAGGCGGTGAAAGTTGACCCACGCTCGCCGCAGGCGATGATTGATGAAGCCGTTAACGCGGCGAAACAGTCTGACGTGGTTGTTGCGGTAGTGGGTGAAGCGCAGGGGATGGCGCATGAAGCGTCCAGTCGAACCGATATCACTATCCCGCAAAGCCAGCGTGATCTGATTGCTGCGCTGAAAGCAACCGGGAAACCGCTGGTGCTGGTGCTGATGAACGGTCGCCCACTGGCATTGGTGAAGGAAGATCAGCAGGCTGATGCGATCCTCGAGACCTGGTTTGCCGGGACCGAAGGGGGTAACGCCATTGCTGATGTGCTGTTTGGCGATTATAACCCGTCAGGTAAGCTACCGATGTCTTTCCCACGATCGGTGGGGCAGATCCCGGTCTATTACAGCCATCTTAATACCGGTCGCCCGTATAACGCCGATAAGCCGAACAAATATACATCGCGCTACTTTGATGAAGCGAATGGTCCGTTGTATCCCTTTGGCTATGGTCTGAGCTACACCACGTTTACCGTGTCTGATGTGAAGCTCTCTGCACCGACAATGAAACGTGACGGAACAGTGACTGCCAGCGTGCAGGTAACCAACACCGGCAAGCGTGAAGGGGCGACAGTCATTCAGATGTATTTACAGGATGTGACGGCCTCAATGAGTCGTCCGGTGAAACAGCTGAAAGGCTTTGAGAAAGTGAACCTCAAGCCAGGTGAAACCCAGACCGTCAGTTTCCCCATTGATATTGACGCGCTGAAGTTCTGGAACCAGCAGATGAAGTACGATGCGGAACCGGGCAAATTTAACGTCTTTATCGGCGTGGACTCTGCCAGAGTGAAGCGGGGCGAGTTTGAACTGCTGTAATGTGTGAATAAAGCCACCGACAGTGCCTGATAGCGCTACGCTTATCAGGCCTGCGAAATCGTATCATCCGGTAAATTCACGTTGGGTTTACCGGATTTTTTTATTTTGTGCTCGCCGTACCGCTAATAACTCTCAGTGTTACCCCCCAATAGCCAGGTTAAGACTGGATTTTTCAACTATGCTTTTTCCTCAAGTCTCTGAAAAGGGCAGCAAAAGGATGAGGAGAGCAGCATGATAATCTCAAAGGTATGGGTGGGGTCGCTGGCGTTGCTGGCCACGATAAGCTTGCCTTTACAGGCCGCGTCACCCGTCACTGTGGGGTCAAAAATTGATACCGAAGGGGCGCTGCTCGGCAATATTATTTTGCAGGTGCTTGAAAGCCACGGTGTGAAAACGGTCAATAAAGTGCAACTGGGCACGACGCCCGTGGTGCGTGGGGCCATCACTTCCGGTGAGCTGGATATTTATCCGGAATATACCGGCAATGGCGCGTTCTTTTTTAAAGATGAAAACGACCCCGCGTGGAAAAATGCGCAGGCAGGTTTCGAGAAAGTGAAAAAACTGGACGCTGAGCAAAATAAACTGATCTGGCTTACGCCTGCGCCAGCCAACAATACCTGGACTATTGCAGTACGTCAGGATATCGCTGAAAAAAACAAACTTGTCTCTCTTGCGGATTTAGGCCGCTACCTGAAAGAGGGGGGGGCGTTCAAACTGGCGGCCTCCGCCGAGTTTATTGAACGTGCAGACGCGCTGCCCGCCTTTGAAAAAGCGTATGACTTCAAGCTCAATCAGAACCAATTGTTGTCACTGGCAGGGGGCGATACTGCGGTGACAATTAAAGCTGCGGCGCAGCAGACCTCCGGCGTTAATGCCGCAATGGCTTACGGAACCGATGGCCCTGTTGCTGCGCTGGGGCTGCAAACATTAAGCGATCCCAAAGGGGTTCAGCCCATTTACGCACCTGCGCCCGTCGTGCGTGACGTGGTACTCAAGGCGTACCCGCAAATGGGGGAATGGCTACAGCCGGTCTTTGCCAGTCTGGATGAAAAAACGCTGCAGCGGCTCAACGCCAGTATCGCCGTTGAGGGGCTGGATGCGAAAAAAGTCGCTGCAGATTACCTGAAGCAAAAAGGATGGGTGAAGTAACGGATTTGCAGCAGGTGAGTGTTGTGTCAAAGATATCAGTTAATTGGGTGCTGTTGCTGCTGGTGGTTCTGACCGCGGCCGCAGCCGCGCTTCCTTTCATCAGCTATGCCCCTAATCGTCTGGTTTCCGGTGAAGGTCGCCAACTCTGGGAGGTCTGGCCCCACATGGTGTGGGGACTGGCGGCGACATTTTTACTGCTCGTGGTTCTATGCTTCATACCCGGTAAATCCGGCAATGTATTGACGCTGGTTGTTGTCCAGTTACTGGTGATTGCGGCGTTGTTTATGGCCGGGGAAACGGCAACGCATCTGGCTCAGACGGGAACTGCTGTCGCCAGAACCAGCCTGGGGAGCGGTTTCTGGCTTGGGGTAGGGGTGCTGTTGCTGGCTGGCAGTGACGCCATTCGGCGTATCACCGCTCAGCCGCTGTGGCGCTGGGTACTGCATGCGCAAATTGTCATTGTGCCAGTGGTGCTGCTGCTGTCCGGTACCCTTAACGATCTTTCTTTGCTCAAAGAATATGCCAACCGCCAGGATGTCTTTGATGATGCTCTGGCGCAGCACCTGACTATTCTGTTCGGTACGGTGGTGCCTGCGCTGTGTATTGGCGTGCCGCTGGGTATCTGGTGCACCTTTTCTGCTGCGCGTCAGGGGCCAATATTTGCCGTGCTGAATATCATCCAGACGATCCCCTCTGTCGCATTGTTTGGCTTGTTGATCGCGCCGCTTGCCGGACTGGTTAAGCATTTCCCGTGGCTTAGCTCGCTCGGTGTAGCGGGAACGGGGCTGACGCCCGCACTGATTGCGCTGGTGCTGTATGCATTATTGCCATTGGTTCGTGGCGTGGTGGCCGGGCTGAATCAGGTTCCGCGTGATGTGCTGGAAAGTGCGCGTGCTATGGGGATGAGTGCGCGTCAGCGTTTTATTTCGGTGCAACTTCCGTTAGCGCTACCCATTTTCCTGCGCAGTTTGCGGGTGATGATGGTTCAGACGGTGGGGATGGCGGTCATTGCCGCATTGATTGGTGCAGGCGGGTTTGGCGCGCTGGTCTTTCAGGGACTGCTCAGTAGCGCCGTTGATTTAGTGCTACTGGGCGTGATTCCGGTGGTGGTACTGGCAGTGCTGATTGATGCGCTGTTTGATTTAGGCTTAGCGCTGCTGAAGGTGACAAACGATGATTGAATTTAGCCATGTCAATAAAACCTATAACCAGCAACAGGCCGTGAGCGATCTCAATCTGCATTTAGGCGAAGGGAGCTTTTCGGTATTAATCGGGACCTCCGGTTCGGGGAAGTCCACCACGCTGAAAATGATCAACCGGCTGGTCGAGCATGACAGTGGTCAGATCCGTTTTGCCGGGGAAGAGATCCGTAGCCTGCCGGTGCTGGAATTAAGACGACGCATGGGCTATGCCATCCAGTCGATTGGTTTGTTTCCACACTGGACTGTCGCCCAGAACATTGCCACCGTACCACAGCTGCAAAAGTGGTCACGTGCGCGTATTGATGACCGAACAGAAGAACTGATGGCGTTACTGGGGCTGGAAGCGGATTTGCGTCACCGTTATCCGCATCAGCTTTCCGGTGGTCAACAGCAGCGAGTCGGTGTGGCTCGTGCGCTGGCGGCTGACCCTCAGGTACTGCTGATGGACGAACCTTTTGGCGCGCTGGACCCGGTAACACGCAGTGCGCTACAGCAGGAGATGACCCGTATCCATCGTCTGTTGGGTCGAACCATCGTGTTGGTGACGCATGATATTGATGAAGCGCTGAGACTGGCGGAGCACCTGGTGTTAATGGATGCGGGCAAGGTGGTACAGCAAGGCACGCCGCTGTCGATGTTGACTGCGCCTGCTAATGATTTCGTGCAGACCTTTTTTGGCCACAGTGAACTGGGTGTAAGACTGCTGTCACTGCGCACGGTGGGGGATTTTACCCGCCGTGGTGAACAGTTGGCTGGTGAGCCGTTGGTGGACGAGATGACGTTACGTGATGCGCTATCTGTTTTTGTCGCCCGGGGCTGTGATGTGTTGCCGGTAGTTAATGCTCAGGGTGCGGCCCGCGGTACGCTGCATTTTCACGATCTGCTTTCGGAGGCACCGCACTGTGAAACATCTGCTTGATCCTCTGCTGTGGCTCATTGCGCTGTTCCTGGTGTTGCTGGTGGGATTGCCCCACAGCCAGGCACTGTTCAGCGCGTTGTTTCCCCAATTGCCGCGTCCTGTTTATCAGCAAGAGAGCTTTACGGCGCTGGCGTTGGCGCATTTCACGCTGGTGGGTATTTCAAGCCTGATTGCTGTCATTATTGGGGTTGGGGCAGGTGTAGCGGTAACCCGCTCATGGGGAGTAGAGTTCAGACCTTTGGTCGAAACAATTGCCGCAGTGGGGCAAACTTTTCCGCCGGTCGCGGTGCTGGCGATCGCCGTGCCGGTGATGGGGTTTGGCCCGGAGCCTGCGATTATCGCGCTGATCCTGTATGGGGTATTACCGATCTTACAGGCAACGCTGGCAGGGCTGGGAGGGATCTCTGCCAGCGTAATAGATATTGCCAGCGGGATGGGCATGAGTCATGGGCAGCGGCTACGTAAAGTCGAACTTCCGCTCGCGGCGCCGGTTATTCTGGCCGGGATTCGCACGTCAGTGATTATTAATATTGGCACCGCAACGATAGCCTCTACCGTTGGTGCGAATACGCTGGGAACACCGATTATCATTGGGTTAAGCGGGTTTAATACCGCCTATGTGATCCAGGGGGCGCTGCTGGTCGCATTGGCCGCAGTCATTATCGATCGCGGGTTTGAGCGATTAGCGTACTACCTTACCCGGCACGTAAAATAAAAGTATAACCAGCCAGCATTACGCCGCCGATACCACCGATAGCCATCAGCAGGAAGAGGGTTATAACACCGATTTTAGCTGCGCTCATTTTGTACTCCTTATGTGAATATAAGGATTGTACACGTTTGTTAATAAAATATTAAATACCGAGTGGATAAATATCGTGACCTAACGCGCGCCACTCTTCCAGTTGTTGGTGTTGTGCAGGGGTTTGGTTCTCTCCACACCAGACGAGTAGGGTGCGCCCTTCAAACAGCTCAGGCCGTAGCTGATTGAGCGAGTGGGCCAGTACATCAACACGCCATCCTTGCTGGCTGGCGACCCAACCTTCCAGCCATAAGCGGGTGGTATCGTGGATATTCCAGCCGACCACCAGGGCATCTTTACCCTGTTTTTTACGCGCCGAGGCAAGGCAAATCGCAATATAATTGATGAGCACACCGTCAAGGATCCCCAATAGCGCCTGAAGAATGGGCTGTTGGCATTGCAGACGTCGGCGTAAGGGAATGAACAAATGCGTATTGAGCGTTTGCGCAGGGTAATCCTGACCACGCTCTTTGATCCACAACCTGAGGCTGTGCAGATTGTTACTTTGCAAATAGCTCAATAGCGTTTCTTGTTGCTCACGCCAGCCGTTATGCACATCAATGTTCTCATTGCTGAGTAACATTTTAACTTTACTGACCTGAACGCCATTATTTATCCAGCGTTTTATCTCACGGATCCTGTCAATGTCCGCATCGTTAAACAGGCGATGCCCCCCGTCTGTACGCTGAGGTTTTAGTAATCCGTAACGCCTCTGCCATGCACGTAAAGTGACAGGGTTGATATCACAAAGCAAAGCCACTTCACCTATCGTGTAAAGCGCCATCGTTGTCTCACTCTTGCTCGCGAGGTCCCAGTTTTACTTTAGACGCTCTTTTGCGAACCAGGTAGTTTTGTCTGTTTTTTGATCAGAAGAAGGGTGAGATTGTCGTCATATTCGCGCTTTCGAGTGATCGTTCTCACAAATTCCTGTTTTTTTGCAACAGTTCAAAGAAAGTTACGCGCAGCCCATGTATGTTACGCGCTTTTAAGAAATGTGTGGTTGGCGGGTATGTACGAGTTTAATCTGGTGTTGCTGCTGCTTCAGCAGATGTGCGTGTTTCTCGTTATCGCGTGGCTAATGAGCAAGACGCGCCTGTTTATCCCGCTGATGCAGGTCACTATCCGACTGCCGCACAAACTTCTGTGTTACGTCACCTTCTCCATCTTTTGCATTATGGGCACCTACTTTGGGCTGCATATTGAAGACTCCATTGCAAACACCCGTGCCATCGGCGCGGTGATGGGCGGGCTACTTGGCGGGCCTGTTGTTGGGGGACTGGTTGGCCTGACCGGCGGTCTTCATCGCTATTCGATGGGGGGCATGACGGCACTCAG
This sequence comes from Citrobacter sp. Igbk 16, assembly GCF_028069755.1. NCBI lineage: Bacteria > Pseudomonadati > Pseudomonadota > Gammaproteobacteria > Enterobacterales > Enterobacteriaceae > Citrobacter > Citrobacter sp. Igbk 16. The sequence continues at coordinate 107,631 of NZ_JANEWJ010000015.1, forward strand.
TTGCATGATTTCGACCATAGTGGAAGGCCTGCTTGGAGGGCTGGTACACAGTGTACTTACTCGACGGGGCCGTACTGATAAAGTGTTTAGTCCGCTGACGGCTGGCGCGATTACCTTTGTTGCCGAACTGGTGCAGATGCTCATCATTTTGCTGATTGCGCGTCCCTTTGAGAATGCATTGCACCTGGTCAGTAACATTGCCGCACCGATGATGGTGACCAATACCGTTGGTGCTGCGTTGTTTATGCGTATTCTGCTCGACAAACGTGCGATGTTTGAAAAATACACCTCGGCGTTTTCTGCCACTGCGCTAAAAGTTGCCGCCTCTACGGAGGGGATTCTGCGACAGGGATTTAATGAGGTTAACAGCATGAAGGTTGCTCAGGTGCTGTATGAAGAGTTGGATATCGGTGCGGTGGCGATTACTGACCGCGAGAAGTTGCTGGCCTTTACTGGCATTGGTGATGACCATCACCTGCCAGGCAAGCCCATATCCTCTTCATACACCCAACGGGCGATTGAAACCGGAGAAGTTGTGTATGCCGACGGTAACGAAGTGCCTTATCGCTGTTCACTGCATCCGCAATGCAAATTAGGGTCGACGCTGGTGATCCCGTTGCGTGGTGAAAACCAGCGGGTGATGGGGACGATTAAACTGTATGAAGCCAAAAACCGTCTCTTTAGCTCAATTAACCGCACGCTGGGGGAAGGGATCGCCCAGTTGCTTTCCGCGCAAATCCTGGCCGGCCAATATGAGCGACAAAAAGCGATGCTGACGCAGTCAGAAATCAAACTTCTGCACGCTCAGGTTAATCCCCATTTTCTGTTTAACGCGTTGAATACGATCAAAGCCGTGATCCGTCGTGACAGCGAACAGGCCAGCCAATTGGTGCAATATCTCTCGACTTTCTTTCGTAAGAATTTAAAACGCCCGTCGGAAATTGTGACGCTGGCTGATGAAATAGAACACGTAAATGCCTATCTACAAATTGAAAAGGCACGATTCCAGTCCCGCCTGCAGGTGACCTTAACGGTCCCGGAAGCGCTTGCGCATCAGCAATTGCCTGCGTTTACTCTGCAACCGATAGTCGAGAATGCAATTAAGCATGGCACTTCCCAGCTACTTGATACCGGAGAAGTCTCTATCACTGCTCGTCAGGAAGGGCAGTATCTGATGCTGGATATTGAAGATAATGCCGGGCTGTATCAGCCCACGACGGAGTCCAGTGGGCTTGGAATGAGTCTGGTGGACAAACGCCTGCGGGAACGGTTTGGCGATGATTTTGGTATCAGCGTAGCCTGTGAGCCTGACCTCTTTACCCGAATTACTTTACGACTTCCCCTGGAGGAACTGGCATGATCAAAGTGCTGATTGTCGATGATGAACCGTTAGCGCGGGAGAATCTGCGGATCCTGTTACAGGAGCAAAGCGACATCGAGATAGTCGGAGAGTGTTCGAATGCGGTAGAGGCCATTGGTGCAGTACATAAGCTGCGCCCGGATGTGCTGTTCCTCGATATTCAGATGCCGCGTATTAGCGGATTGGAAATGGTGGGTATGCTTGACCCCGAGCATCGCCCATATATCGTTTTTCTCACCGCTTTTGATGAATATGCCGTGAAAGCCTTTGAAGAGCATGCCTTTGATTATCTGCTTAAGCCGATTGAAGAAACGCGGCTGGAGAAAACGCTGATCCGTTTACGTCAGGAGCGCACGAAGCAGGATGTGTCGTTACTGCCGGAACATCAGCAGGCGCTCAAGTTCATTCCATGTAGTGGTCATAGCCGAATCTATCTGCTGCAAATGGATGATGTGGCGTTTGTCAGCAGTCGTATGAGCGGCGTTTATGTGACCAGTAGTGATGGCAAAGAAGGATTCACCGAGCTGACGCTTAGAACACTGGAGAGCCGTACTCCGCTGCTGCGCTGCCACCGACAATACCTGGTCAACATGGCCCATTTGCAGGAAATCCGTCTGGAAGATAATGGCCAGGCTGAGCTGATTTTGCGTAACGGACTGACTGTCCCGGTGAGCCGTCGTTACCTCAAAAGTCTAAAAGAGGCGATTGGTCTGTAAAACTGGTACACTGCGCGCCATTGCATCACCGACAGTTGAAGGCTTTATGCTAAGTAACGATATTCTTCGTAGCCTGCGCTACACCCTGAAAGCGAACAATAACGACATGGTGCGCATTCTTGCGCTTGCTGAGATGGAAGCCACCTCGGCAGGTTTCGACACCTGGATGACGAAAGAGGATGAAGACGGGTTTGTTCGCTGCCCGGATATCATCCTCTCCGGTTTCCTGAACGGTCTTATCTACCATCTGCGTGGAAAAGATGATTCTGCGCCGGAACTGGCGATTGAACGTCGTGTTAACAACAATACGGTGCTGAAAAAACTGCGCATTGCGTTTTCACTGAAAACCGATGATATTCTGGCCATCATGACCGAACAGAAATTTCGCGTATCAATGCCGGAAATCACCGCAATGATGCGTGCACCGGATCATAAGAACTATCGCGAATGTGGCGATCAATTCTTGCGTTATTTCTTGCGTGGTTTAACTGCGCGAGTACATAAGGCGAAGTCGTGATTTTTGCCCAGTGGCGCTGCGCTTGCAGGGGCTACGGGATTTGAAGACCGGGTTAGGCGAAGCCGCCAGCCTGAAAAAAACAAAAAAAAGCCGGAGATTATCTCCGGCTTTATTGTTATTTCACCTGCTGACCAGGTTTAGCACCGTTATCCGGGCTTAACAGGAAGATATCTTTTCCGCCAGGGCCTGCTGCCATTACCATCCCTTCAGAGATACCGAAACGCATCTTACGCGGAGCCAGGTTCGCCACCATAATAGTCTGGCGGCCAATCAGGGCTTGCGGGTCCGGGTAGGCAGAGCGAATACCGGAGAAGACGTTACGTTTCTCACCACCGAGATCCAACGTCAGACGCAGCAGTTTGTCGGAACCTTCCACGAACTCGGCGTTTTCAATCAGCGCCACGCGCAGATCTACTTTGGCGAAATCGTCAAAGGTGATGGTGTCCTGGATAGGGTCATCCGCTAACGGGCCGGTCACCGGAGCGGCTGCGGCTTTCACTTCTTCTTTGGACGCTTCCACCAGCGCTTCAACTTGCTTCATGTCGATACGGTTGTAGAGCGCCTTAAAGGTGTTGACCTTGTGACCGAGCAGCGGTTGCTCAATGGCATCCCAGCTCAGGTCGCTGTTCAGGAATGCCTCAACACGTTCAGCAAGCGTCGGCAGTACCGGTTTCAGGTACGTCATCAGGACGCGGAACAGGTTAATACCCATGGAGCAAATTGCCTGCAGGTCAGCGTCACGGCCTTCCTGTTTAGCCACAACCCATGGTGCCTGTTCGTCAACATAGCGATTCGCCACGTCGGCCAGCGCCATAATTTCGCGGATTGCTTTACCGAATTCGCGGCTTTCCCACGCTTCGCCGATGACTGCAGCTGCGTCGGTAAAGGTTTTGTACAGTGCCGGATCGGCCAGTTCGGCGGACAGAATGCCGTCAAAGCGTTTCGCAATAAATCCTGCGTTACGGGAAGCCAGGTTCACTACTTTGTTGACGATATCGGCGTTAACACGCTGAACAAAATCTTCCAGGTTCAGGTCGATATCATCAATGCGCGAAGAGAGTTTCGCGGTGTAGTAGTAACGCAGGCTGTCGGCATCAAAGTGTTTCAGCCAGGTGCTGGCTTTAATGAAGGTACCGCGAGACTTGGACATCTTCGCGCCGTTTACTGTGACATACCCGTGAACGAACAGGTTAGTCGGTTTGCGGAAGTTGCTGCCTTCCAGCATGGCAGGCCAGAACAGGCTGTGGAAGTAGACGATATCTTTACCGATGAAGTGATACAGCTCAGCATCGGAGTCTTTCTTCCAGTACTCATCAAAGCTGGCGGTGTCGCCACGTTTGTCACACAGGTTTTTGAACGAACCCATATAACCAATTGGCGCATCCAGCCAGACATAAAAATACTTACCCGGCGCATTCGGAATTTCAAAACCGAAGTACGGTGAATCGCGGGAAATATCCCACTGCTGCAGGCCGGATTCAAACCACTCCTGCATTTTGTTGGCAACCTGCTCCTGCAATGCGCCGCTGCGCGTCCACGCCTGCAGCATTTCGCTGAACGACGGCAGATCGAAGAAGAAGTGCTCGGAGTCACGCATTACCGGTGTCGCACCGGAAACAACGGATTTCGGCTCGATAAGTTCGGTCGGGCTGTAGGTTGCGCCGCACACTTCACAGTTATCGCCGTACTGGTCCGGAGACTTACATTTCGGGCAGGTGCCTTTGACAAAACGATCCGGCAGGAACATGCCTTTTTCCGGATCGTAAAGCTGGGAGATGGTGCGGTTCTTAATAAAACCGTTTTCCTTCAGGCGCGTGTAAATCAGTTCAGACAGTTCACGGTTCTCTTCGCTGTGCGTTGAGTGATAGTTGTCATAGCTGATGTCGAAACCCGCAAAATCAGTCTGATGCTCCTGACTCATTTCACCGATCATCTGCTCTGGTGTGATCCCAAGCTGCTGTGCTTTCAGCATGATTGGCGTACCGTGTGCGTCGTCCGCGCAGATGAAGTTAACCTGGTGGCCGCGCATTCGCTGGTAACGGACCCAGACATCAGCCTGGATGTGCTCCAGCATATGGCCGAGGTGGATTGAGCCGTTGGCGTACGGCAGCGCGCACGTTACCAGAATTTTCTTCGCGACTTGAGTCATAGTGGGCAATTACTTCTTTTGTAGTGAAAAGGGCTTTGATAGTACCAAAATGGTAATTACTGCGCCAAGCGATAAGGGCATTTATCCGTAAATGAATAATTGTTGCGGTTGGAGTAAACTACCTGGTGACTATTGTACTTTCAGAACAACAAAAAGGAGTCGGGATGAACGCACAATCCCAGGCCAAATCACCAGAAACCCTGCGCGCCATGGTCGCTGGGACGCTGGCGAATTTTCAGCATTCAACCCTGAAGCATAATCTGACGACGCTGAAAGCGTTGCATCATGTCGCCTGGATGGACGACACGTTGCACGTTGAGCTGGTCATGCCATTCGTATGGCACAGCGCGTTTGAAGCATTAAAAGAGCAATGCAGTGCCGATTTACTGCGTATTACCGGTGCTAAAGCCATTGACTGGAAGCTGTCGCATAACATTGCGACGCTGAAGCGTGTGAAAAACCAGCCGGGTATTAATGGTGTGAAAAACATCATTGCCGTGAGTTCCGGCAAAGGTGGTGTGGGTAAATCCTCTACTGCGGTGAACCTGGCACTGGCGCTGGCAGCCGAAGGGGCGAAAGTAGGCATTCTGGACGCCGACATTTATGGTCCGTCCATTCCGACCATGCTCGGTGCGGAAAATCAGCGTCCAACCTCGCCAGATGGCACCCATATGGCGCCGATTATGTCTCATGGCCTGGCAACCAATTCCATTGGGTATCTGGTAACTGACGACAATGCGATGGTGTGGCGTGGTCCAATGGCCAGCAAAGCGTTGTTACAAATGCTGCAAGAAACCTTATGGCCGGATCTTGATTACCTGGTTTTGGATATGCCGCCGGGCACCGGTGACATTCAGCTGACGCTGGCGCAGAACATTCCGGTAACGGGCGCGGTAGTGGTCACCACGCCGCAGGACATTGCGCTTATCGATGCGAAAAAAGGCATCGTGATGTTCGAAAAAGTGGAAGTACCGGTGCTGGGCATTGTTGAAAATATGAGCATGCATATTTGCAGCAACTGCGGTCATCATGAACCGATTTTCGGCACGGGTGGCGCACAAAAGCTGGCTGAGCAATATCACACCCAACTGCTGGGACAGATGCCGCTGCATATTTCCTTGCGTGAAGATCTCGACCGCGGTATGCCGACGGTTATCAGTCGTCCTGACAGTGAATTCACCGCGATTTACCGCGATCTGGCCGGTCGTGTCGCCGCCCAACTCTACTGGCAGGGAGAGGTTATTCCGGGGGAAATTGCCTTCCGCGCGGTGTAATTTTTTCTGATGCGAAAGGTGTTGTACGTATTCACCGTATTAATGATATATTGATGCGGTGAATATATTGAGTGAACAAACTGCCCAATATTATTCATCATGCCACTATAATTCGTGTTCTTTTCCGAATAATTCCTCTTAATGCATCATTCAAATTGATCATACCAATCTCATCAATCTACAATTTCAATTGGTTTTAGCAGGGAAGTTATCCCATAATTCAACGGACAAGCAGCTTGCTCGCTGTTTCTGACCCCTTACAGGAATAATGAACACATGAAAATTAGTTTATTCTTGGGAATTATCACTCTGGCTTATGGAATTAGCACGTCTGCTTTTGCTTCTGATACCGCGACCTTGACCATTACTGGCAAGATAGTTGAACCCACCTGTAGCACTGATGTCGTGGATAGTACTGTGCAACAGCGGTGTGGTCAGACTGTGCATAGTGCAGATATCAACAATGTGATGACTGCTCCAGCACAAGGCGTTGTGACCCGTATCGTCGCTGTTCCTGGGGATTCTTCGCGGCAGATAGTATTAAATCGCTACGATTAAAAAAGCGTACTGCATAGTAGGCCCCCATCATTTTAATGAGAGATGGGGGCTTTTTTTTGGCCTGAAGAATGATATCTAACGATTAATTACGTTAATTTATTAAAGTCGATAATAATATCTATGATATTTATTTGTTGCAATTATATTGCTATTTGTAACTTGTCTTAAATCAAAAAAACAACATGTTTACATTGCGGTAACGTTTATGCTGTGCGAATTTAATTTCAAGGGCCGACCCCTGGTAATAAATAGAAATTACTTTATTAAGGAAGATATTATGAAACGCTCAATTATTTCTGCTGCTGTACTGTCTGCTGTGTTTATGAGTGCTGGGGCTTTTGCTGCTAATAATGAAGAGGGTACTCTAACTATTAATGGGGAAATTAAAGGATCTTCTTGCTATTTTGACAGTGGCAAAGACTCTGAAATTCTTCAATTGAATGCCGTTGATGCATCACTTTTCGCCAATAAAGCGGTCGGGGAGGTGGTTGAAGGCAATGCCCAAAAAGCAACAAATATGAAGATAATTTGCCCTGGGAATTCGAAGTTAACAAGCATTAATATCACAAATGTTGTTTTTGGTGATGGCGGCATTATTAAACCGTCAACAGGGGCGGATACTAACGTTGGTTTCAAACTTAAAATGGACGAAAAGCATATTGATAAAACTGGCGTTATTGATATTTCATCTTTAAATAAAACGCTGGGAGGGGAAGGGGAGATCTATACTTTGAATTTTGATGCCGACTATTCTCGATTGAATTTAAATCCGGTTAAAAATGGTCAACTTAGCGCCACAGTCACTTTTTCTGTTTCGGCTGAATAAATTATTTTGCCGGTAATTATTACCGGCATTATTTTGGATGGCACCGTATGAAACGAATATTTATCTCAATGCTTGTGATATGCTCTTTTTCTGGACACGCAGGGATCGTGATTTATGGTACTCGCGTAATCTACCCAGCAGAAAAAAATGAAGTTCTGGTACAGTTGATGAACCAAGGGGAGCGTTCGTCACTGGTGCAATCATGGATTGATGACGGCAATACGTCATTACCGCCGGAAAAAATTAACGTACCCTTTATGCTTACACCTCCAGTAGCGAAGATTCCCGGAGATTCAGGCCAGCAACTGAAAATTAAAAAAATGCCGAATACGCTGCCTAACGATAAAGAGAGTTTATTTTTTCTTAATGTACTGGATATTCCACCGAATAATCCCGATAGCGCCGGAAAAAATGTACTCAAATTCGCCATGCAGAATCGAATTAAACTTTTTTATCGGCCAAAAGGTATTGCCGCCGTTAATAAAAATACTTTCCATAAACTGGCGTTAACACGCAGTGGTAATAGTTATTCTATCAGAAATGATGCTGCTAACTGGGTTACGGTGACAGAAGTTAAAGCTAATAATGTCAAAATCAACAATGAAAGTATTATGCTTGCTCCGCTCTCCAGTGCGAATGTGGCATTGAAAAATACTAATGCCAATCAGTATAAAATGACCATTATTGACGATCACGGCAATTATATTAGTGATAACGTCAGCCTAAAATAACAGGAGCTGGTTATGTTAAGGATGACTCCGCTTGCTTCGGCAATACTACTGTTGTTGGTTGGCATTGACGCCCAGGCTGCAGAAGATACGTTTGACACCCACTTTATGATGGGCGGTATGAAAGGCGAAAAAGTCTCAAATTTTCGCCTCGATGATAACCAACCACTGCCAGGCCAATATGATATTGATATCTACGTCAATAAGCAGTGGCGTGGTAAGTATGAAATAACCGTTAAGGATAATCCGGATGACACCTGTTTATCCCGTGACGCATTAACGCGTCTGGGGATAAATACACAAGCATTGGACCAGCAGAATGAATGCCCAACCCTAAAGCAGGCGGTACAGGGAGGCAGTTACGCCTGGAATATCGGCACGTTTCGCCTGGATCTCAGCGTTCCGCAGGCGTATGTCGATGAGCTTGAGAATGGCTATGTTCCTCCGGAAAACTGGGATCGTGGCATCAATGCCTTCTATACCTCGTACTATGCCAGCCAGTATTACAGCGACTATAAGGATTCTGGTAACAGTAAAAGTACCTATGCGCGCTTTACCAGTGGGTTAAATCTGCTGGGCTGGCAGTTGCATTCCGATGCCAGCTATAACAAAACCGATGACAGCAACGGGGAGTGGAAAAGCAACACCCTGTATCTGGAACGCGGAATCCCGCAAATTCTCGGCACCCTGCGTGCCGGGGATATGTATACCTCATCAGATATTTTTGACGCAGTGCGCTTTCGTGGCGTGCGGCTGTATCGCGATATGCAGATGCTGCCAAACTCAAAGCAGAATTTTACGCCGCTGGTTCAGGGGATTGCGCAAAGCAACGCGCTGGTTACCATCGAACAAAACGGTTTTGTGGTTTACCAGAAAGAGGTTCCGCCTGGCCCGTTCTCCATTGCTGATTTGCAGCTGGCTGGAGGGGGAGCGGATCTTGACGTCAGTATCAAAGAGGCTGACGGCTCGGTAACAACCTATCTGGTGCCCTATGCTGCGGTGCCCAATATGTTGCAACCCGGCGTGTCAAAATATGATTTTGCCGCTGGACGTAGTCATATCGAAGGCGCCAGTAATCAGACCGACTTTGCACAAATGAGCTACCAATACGGGCTGAATAATCTGTTAACGCTGTATGGCGGCACCATGCTGGCAGATAACTACAATGCGTTTACGCTTGGTACCGGCTGGAACACGCGTATCGGTGCGATTTCCGTCGATGCGACACAATCGCACAGCAAACAGGATAATGGCGATGTGTTTGACGGGCAAAGTTACCAGATTGCTTATAACAAGTATTTGACGCAAACCGCCACGCGTTTTGGCCTGGCGGCGTATCGCTACTCATCACGGGATTATCGCACGTTTAACGATCATGTCTGGGCAAACAATAAGAACAACTATCATCGCGATGAAAATGATGTGTATGACATCGCGGATTATTACCAGAATGATTTTGGTCGTAAAAACAGCTTTTCGGCTAACGTCAGCCAGTCTCTGCCGCAAGGTTGGGGTTCATTCTCGCTCAGTACGCTGTGGCGAGACTACTGGGGGCGGAGCGGTAACAGTAAAGACTATCAGGTGAGTTATTCCAATAGCTGGCAACGGATTAGCTATACCTTTTCCGCCAGCCAGACTTACGATGAAGATCATCATGAAGATAAACGTTTTAACGTCTTTATCTCTATTCCGTTCGACTGGGGCGATGATATTAGCAGTCCACGCAGACATTTGTATGTATCTAACTCAACGACCTTTGATGACGATGGCTTTGCATCCAACAATACCGGGTTTTCCGGCACCGCAGGCAGTCGCGATCAGTTTAACTATGGGGTGAATCTCAGTCATCAACGGCAGGGTAGCGAAACAACGGCAGGCGGCAATCTGACGTGGAATGCGCCAGTTGCGACGCTTAACGGCAGCTACAGCCAGTCGTCTAAATATACACAAACTGGCGGCAGTATTTCCGGGGGGCTGGTGGCCTGGTCTGGGGGCGTGAATTTAGCCAACCGGCTATCAGAAACATTTGCCGTAATGCATGCACCGGGTCTGGAAGGGGCATATGTGAATGGGCAGAAATACCGTACCACCAACCGCAATGGCGTGGTGGTCTACGACGGCTTAACGCCTTATCGTGAAAACCACCTGACGTTGGATGTGTCTAATGCCAAGAGTGAAACCGACCTGCAAGGTAATCGCCGTAGCGCAGCGCCGTACCGGGGAGCGGTTGTGCTGGCAACGTTTGATACCGACCAACGTAAACCCTGGTATATCCGGGCGCAGCGCCCTGATGGTTCACCACTGACGTTTGGTTACGAAATCGAAGATAGCCACGGGCACAATATCGGCGTGGTAGGCCAGGGGAGTCAGCTCTTTATTCGCACCAATGAAGTGCCATCAGAGATAAAAGTGGCGGTCAATAAACAACAGGGACTTTCATGCTCAATCACTTTCGGCAAAACGATTGATGAAAGTAAAGTTTATATTTGTCGGTGAGGGATAAATCATGAGATTGTTTTTTTTACTTGTTGTTTTTTTTAGTTTTAACTCCATTGCCAATTGCTATATTCCTGATGGCGGAATCGAAAGTGTAGAAAGAAACGAGGTGTTATCTATTTCGACAATGAATGGAAATGAACTTGCTTTGCAAAACTTTGGATTCATGAAAAAACCAATGTGCAGGAATATATTTGGTTTGGGCGTTGAAACAATTTTTGACATTAAATATCCAACTTCACCTTACTTTAAATATGATGTTGGGGGAGGGCGATTTATTTATCTAAAAGCAAACTACCCTAGCTCACCAAATACTGTAGAATATAAAAT